>JANPLH010000001.1:0-3142 GCA_031426435.1 Saprospiraceae bacterium
GTTCTGCGGATTTGGAAATTGCAGCCCGATGGGTTGCCAATTGGCGAGGAGAAATAAAGTACGGGCACCGAATTATCGCAATTATCCGTTGCCGTAATGGTCGGGGGCGATGGCACGTCAGCAACACAAGTGTAGGATGCATTGGCAGGCATTGCTGAAAGCACTGGCGGCTGGTTGTCCTGTACCGTGATGATTTGCGCAGCAGTTGCGGTGTTGCCACAATCGTCAGTGGCCGTCCAGCGGCGGGTGGTAACGTAGCAAGCAGTGGCAGGGTTGCCCACCGTGCTTTGGGTCAAAACGACTGGCACGTTCACATCGCAAATATCGGTAGCCGTGACATTGGCAGCTGCGGGTACCATTGCGGAGCAATCCAAGGTCAAGTCAGCGGGCACGCCAGAAAGTTGTGGCGGTGTGCTGTCACTGAAGTTGATGACCTGAGAGTCAGTCACTGCATTGCCACAATCGTCAGTAGCCGACCAGGTGCGGGTCGTTGTGTAGCAGCTCGTCATTGGGTCGCCTATGGTCGTTTCACTAAAAACCACTGGCACATTCGAGTCGCAAGCATCGCTGGCTGTCACCATTGCGGCACCGGGAATCGTCGTTGAGCAATCATAGTTTTGGTCGGCAGGTACGCCAATGAGGGTCGGTGGGGTGTTGTCGGATACGGTGATTATTTGAGTGGCTTGAGTGGTGTTGCCGCAATCGTCGGTGGCCGTCCAGGTGCGGGTGAGCGTGTAGCAGCCAGCCGCTGGGTTTCCGCTCAACGATTGTCCCAAACTCACTGGGACACTTGCATCGCAGGCATCGGTGGCCGTGACAGCAGATGCAGGGGGTATTGCGGCACCGCAACTGAGCGAAACGTTGCTTGGTAAACCTACCAAAGTGGGCGGTGTGGTGTCAGTGACGGTAATGGTTTGCGAAGCAACATCGCTGTTGCCACATTCGTCCTGCACCGTCCAGGTGCGCATGACCTGGCTGATGCAGCCATTGGCGTCCACGGTTTGTAATTCTGTTAAAACAACTATCAAGGATGTGTCGCAGTTGTCGGTGGCCGTCAGTGTAGCCACAGCGGGTATTGCTCCGCAATTAACCGTAACATTGGCAGGCGCTGGCGAAAGCACTGGCGCATTATTATCGGTAATGATGACGACAAAGTTCAGGTATGACTTGTTGCCACAGGCATCGGTAGAAGTCCAGCCGCAGTTGCGCAGCTCAAGATAACCGTCCATCAGGCAGTTGCCCGAAATCTTCGTTTCGGAGAAAACAATCACTGGCACCGTACAATTATCAAAGGAAGAAAAGGCCAAGGAATCGAGCGACGGGATGAGGGAACAATCGGCCAGCAGCGTATCCCCATCGAGGATGGCCCCAAAGAACGGATGGCTGGCCGCAATGGAAGGCACTTGGGTATCGGCCACGGTCAGCGTTTGCACAAAGCTGGTCGAGTTGCCCTCGTCGTTGGTGGCCGTCCAGGTTATTTCACGGACAAAACCGCAAGCCAAAGGCGTGATGACGGTATCCGCCACAATGGTCAATGAGGCATCGCAGATATCAGTAAAGGTTGGCGTCTCCGAAGGCAGCGGCGCACACTGCACCGACTGATTGATGAACGGCATATTGGTCAAAGTCGGCGTGGAAGTACCTACAGTAATGAGGATTTCGTCGTCGTCCGTGCAGCCAAATCCATCGTCGAATTGGATGCTGTAATTGGTCGTGGATGCAGGTGAGGCAATGGGGTTTTCAATATTGGCATCGTTCAGGCCAGCTGCCGGCGACCAGGTGAAAGTGCCCGTCCCGTGCGTCAGGTTGGCGCTCAATTGTGTGGAAACCACATTGGAGCAATGGCTAATATCCGGCCCGGCATTGATGCTTGGGCAAGCGTAGATGCCAAAGTTTTGAGCCGAGTTGCTTTCGCCCCAATTGAGGCTGATGCAATTGGAAAAGCCCATTGCATTGATGACGCCTGTGGAAACAAAACGGGTACCCGCTAAGGGGGTAATGCCCACTACATAGTCGCCGGGGAGCAGCGCATCGAAAACGTATTGCCCCAACGAATTGGTGGTGGTGCTGGAAATGGGCATGACCAAGTCCAAACAGTCATACAGGTAAACAGTGGTGCCTCCAATGGGTGTATCAGCTCCGTCAATCAGGTCGTTGAAATTGGCGTCGGTATTGACAGTGCCGCTGATGACCGTGCAAGCCAATGGCAGGTTGTTGTGGTACACCACTGGGTCCCCAGGTTCGATATTAAACGAGAGGTAATAGGGATTGCTGGCGCAATTGAAGTCTGAAAGTTGCCCAGCGCTGGATGTGTCAACACCTAGGATGTATGGGTCAGGCATGCCCGTGATGTCCACCGGGCCTGGTTGCGCAGCACAATCGGCACTGAGCGGATAGGCGCTGGGGTGCGAAAAGCTGATGGTATAGACGCCGGGGGTTCCATCGGTGTAAAACTCATAGTAGCCGCTGAAGCCGTCGTTGATGATGTTCACCTGGCTATTCGGGATGCCGTTTGGCCCAGTGACGCTGATGGTGCCGCCCGTGATGATGCGGGCTGTTTTGTCACAGTAAATCCAGCCGGTTGGGTCGTGTGGCACGAGTTCGATGGTGGTGCCACTTTGGTCGTCCTCGTTGGGGTTGGCGTTGTCGGGCGTGGAGTCGAGGTCGGCGATATCATTGTTCTGGCTGTCCTTCGCGCCGATTATTTCCGCCTGGTTTTCAATTGTCTGGCCGGAAGCTCCGTATTGCACCAGCATCTTGATTTGAATGGTCATGGTTTGGCCAGGGATAATCGGCCCGATGATAGTATAAATGGCTGAGTCGGGGCTAAGCAGGGTCCAGCCGGGGTTGTTGATTGGGCTAAAAATCAAGCCAGTGGGGATATGGTCAACCACTTTCACGTAGAACGCTGGGGCATTGCCCTCATTGGTTATTGCGATGTTGTAAGCAATTAAATCGTTGATGTCCACAGTGGCAGTTTGGCCGGGTGAAAGGTTTTTTGTCAAAGAAAGGTCATAGTTGGTTGGGTAAACCCCAAAGTCCAAAGACTCATTCACCTCGCCAATTGACAGGTTGAATACAGCTGTGGCCCCGGTGGCATCCACATCGCTGTCTAGGAAGTCATTGCCAATGTGCGGCAAAG
>JANPLH010000002.1:0-13377 GCA_031426435.1 Saprospiraceae bacterium
ACAACCCCGAAGAATGGGAGCTGCGGAGCGGCAACCGCATCGTCACCACCCGCACCGTGTGGCCGGGCCAGTTCACGGAATGGCGCATCACCGATAACACGACTACGCTCACCCTCAAGTCAAAATGGACCAACCAATCGGATGAGTGGCTGCTGCGAGACTCCAACTATGGCGACTTCCTTATGTACGCCTCCTACGAGCGTGACCCCCGTGATTGGGTCATAGAAGATGGGCTGAACGACAAAGTCAATTTTGAGATAAAACTGATGATGATGTTTATGGTGATGTTCAATAACACGCCTAAACAATAGGAGGTATGAGGTATGGAGGTATGAGGTATGTTTGGGGGCTACTTTTTGGCCATGTTTCGTTTTTTTGTTAGGATGATGGAGGTGATGATATTGTCGAGTTCAAGGGCATCAACATACATGGACTCAAATTCGGCTTCGGTCAGGTATTCGGTGGCAAACAGCAATTCCAGCCAATACTGGCTTTCATTGCATTCTTTCAGGCTCACGCCCAATTTATGGACAAAATCAGGGCCGCTCTCACCCCTATATGCTTCCCTGACGTTTGCACCAACAGATGTGCCAGCATCCTGCAATTGAGCGCTCATCGAATACTCCTTTTTTTCTTGGTTCAAGTACTGGCGCAGCTTCACGGCCCTAATGGCAAAAGCAAAACTTTTCGCTTTAACGACTTTACCGCTTTCTGAATTTGCGACCTTTTCCCCAAGGTATTTGATGCGCAAATTCATGATTTTTTCCAGCCGTTTGTTTTCCATAGTATTGAAATTTAAGTTTGAAAATCAAAATGATACTGACCGACGCCCCCACATACCTCATACCTCCATACCTTCATACCTCTCTAACGTACCACGAATCGCAGCCCCCATGCCCCGTGGCGCCCATGGGGCCGCATATTTTTTCAAAGCCCATTTTTTGGTACAAACGGTTTGCCTGCTCCATGCGCACAAGGGTCTCCAAATAGCATTGACGGTAACCAAGTTCCTTTGCTTTTTGTAGGCAGGTAATCACCATTTTTTGACCAAAGCCAAGGCCACGCACCGCTGGCAGGAAGTACATTTTCTTTAGTTCGCAAACATCCGCCTCGCCGCCGATGAGCGGGCCGATGCCGCCGCAACCGTACACTTCGCCGTGGCCATCGTTGCGTGCAACCACAAAGAAGGCCGAGCGGGGGTCGCTGTATGCCCCGTGCATGTCGTCTACTTCGGGG
The DNA here is from genome assembly GCA_031426435.1 of Saprospiraceae bacterium. Classification (GTDB taxonomy): domain Bacteria; phylum Bacteroidota; class Bacteroidia; order Chitinophagales; family Saprospiraceae; genus UBA6168. The sequence continues at coordinate 1,237 of JANPLH010000002.1, forward strand.
TCCATGATGGAGAAGCCCTGGCCCACGGCCCCGAACTCGGTCATCACGCTTCGGATGACCTTGGCAACTTGCTGGTTGTCATTGACTTGGATGGGGCGTAGGATGAAATTTTCAGGTAAAAAATGGCTCATGCCTTATTGTTTTAGTTTGAAAAATGCGCTGCAAAATCGCAACTTTCATTGGCTTGCCATGAAAAAATCCAGAAGACTGAAAGCCTCGTACTTACCTTTGGGGCGGAATGATTTTTCCGCCAGCCTTCCTTTCCATTTTCTAATACGAAATAACTTATGCAAGAACTCAGCCTCGCACATGCCAACGCTTTTTTTGAAAACCAACTTGACGGCCTGTTGAAAAAACTGTCGCCCGACCATCAGCCGCTATGGGGCGGAATGACCCCGCAGCACATGGTTGAGCACCTTGGCTGGGCCATTGACGGGGCAATGGAGCGCTGGAAGGCCACCATCGTTACGCCTGAGGAGAAAATACCCAAAGTCCGGCCATTTCTTTACACCAATTACGCCATCCGGCCCCATTTCAAGCATCCGAATATGCCCGCCGATGGCGAGCTGCCCGCCCTTCGGCAACCTAGCATCGAAGCCGCCGTTGCCGAGTTTTGGCAGCGCTGGGAGGAGTATAACCAGTTTTCAAAAGCGCACCCCGGCTTGTTGACCGACCATGTGGTTTTCGGGCCGCTCAACGATATCGAGTGGCGGCTCATGCACTTCAAGCACGTGGTTCACCACTTGTCGCAGTTTGGCTTGACGACTATTGAGGAGCAGGGGCTGGAGATGTCGCTTGAGAGGTAAATTGGGGAATTTGAGCAAATAGAAATTGTGGGAAGTGGTAGCATGTTAAACTTTTTACCACCAGTTTGTTTTCAGGAAAACCTTTCGCATTGAAGCTAAAAAAACGCTACGCCATCGCAGCCTTACTGTTCGCTGGGCTGTTTGTCACCTGCCGTATGGAGTTCATGAAGTTCCGCAAAAGCGAGGACGAGCAGCGGGCCTACCTGAAAGAGCGGGGGCAGGCCGATGTGCAGTTCGGTACCTATCAAGTAGCGGGCCGCAACATCCACTACACCCGCAGCGGCACAGAAGGGATGCCTTTGGTGCTGATGCTGCACGGCTCGCCCGGCGCTTCGGATGCCATGCTTGACTATCTAGCGGACACTGCCCTGACCCACCGGGCGCTCGTCGTCACCGTGGACAGGCCCGGCTTCGGGTATTCGGATTTTGGGGAAACGGAGCGCTCGCTTAGTGTGCAATCACAGCAGATGCGGCCCTTGCTCGAAAAATACCGCCACACAAAAGTCATCCTCGTCGGCCATAGCTATGGTGGCCCGCTCATCGCCCGCATGGCTATGGACTTCCCCGACTTGGTGGATGGCCTCGTCATTGTGGCTGGCTCCATTGACCCCAGTTTGGAGCCTGATTTCTGGTGGTCGCACCCGCTTGATTGGTGGATTTTTCGGTGGATGGTGCCACCAGCCTTTCGGGTCAGCAATCAGGAGATTTTGCCCTTGAAACAGGAACTGGAAGCCATGCTGCCGTTCTGGGCCGACATCCGTTGCCCGGTGACGGTGATTCATGGAACCAAAGACAGCCTTGTGCCCGCTGGCAATGCCTATTTTGCAAAAAAAATGCTGACCAACAGCCGTAAGCTAAAAATACACATGCTGGAAGGCGAAGACCATTTCATCATGTGGACGAAAGAAAAACTCATTGCCGGGAAGATACTTGAGCTATTGTCGGGCGATACCGCAAATTTTATCCAAACTGGCGTTAACAATTGAATATTAAGTTATTATGAAGCACTTTTTTCTATTGATTGGTCTTTATAGCTTTGCATTACCAGCTCCAAAAGAGGAGATAAGCGGTACGTTGACCATCCGCTTCGAGGGCATTGAAAAGGCAGGCGGCACTGTGCGCTTGGCAATGTACAATGCCAGATCCGAGTTCATGGTGGAGGAAAAGGCGGTACTCTACAATTTCAAAGTGGAAAAGGCGGGCATCTTTGAAGCTAAAATCGAAAACCTTGCTGTGGGCAGTCATGCATTCGCCGTTTTTTTGGATGAGAACAACAACAAGCAACTTGACAAAAACCTCTTTGGTGTGCCAACGGAGCCTTATGGTTTCTCCAAAGTTCCTCCTTCCAAATGGCGGCTGCCAACGTGGGACGAAGTGCGGTTTGAGGTCGGCACAGCCGACCAAACTTTGATAATAAAGCTAAAACGCTGGGCCCTGCTGTGAAACCATCAGGATGGCACAACCTTTGCGAAGCCTTTTCGTATAGCTGTTCAAGCTATTCCTTATCTGGTTGAGACAATAACCCAAGCCCTTCGTCAAATTAAATCCACTGTCGTTTTATTCCGCTCAATAAATTGCTGGCACCTGCAAGACTGTTTTCTTAAAAAACAGCCTCGTATTGAACCTAGTGGTTGTTGAACACATCTTTGTTTAAGGCAGTACACCCAAACATTGCATACCAAAAGAAATCTGAAACAGGCATCTTAGGTGAGAACACAATTTGAAACATCACAAAACGTCCCACACAAGTATGAAAAAGAACTCCCAACCCATTATCACCGATGAAGCCATTGCCTTCGTGCTTTTCCTCATCTGTTGCATCATTTCCTTCTTCCGCCACCCATCTGTTGCCGACTTGGCCTCTACTGTGTCAAATTGAACAGGTTGTTTGAAAATTAGGTATTCCAACCGACATCTTTAAAATTTAAAAACAACAGACTGTATTTCCGCTTCCTGCCAAAGAAGTGATAATATATTTTTTTTATTTGTAAAAAATGCCTTTGACAAATACGCTCAAAAAGGTACTTACTTCCTTTGCACTCCTCGCTACTTTTGCTGCAAGTAATCGGCCTATGAAAATGGCCATACTAATTGCATCGCACTTCTCGTAAAAATCCCCATCGGCGACCTCGTTTCACAGCAACACCAAAATGTTGCCTGTCTGGAGGTCTCAAAAGATAACTATCAAATTATCACAAGGATAAATGTCATTGGCTTTTCAGCCTTCGGCACTGATTAAAGAGCAGTTTTTGGGATGGCCTCTCTCAGCATAGTTCTGAGGGGGGCTCCTTTTTTTTAGGCAATTTATTTTTGTTGTTAAAAATTGGCGAACGACCTGCTTGCGACCAACCTCCCGCCGTATTATTGCCAACATTCTCTTCATCACTAAAATCCTCTTTATGAAAAAGCAAACAATGCTCCTCGTCGGCCTGGCCTTGTGCCTGTGCCACAGCTCCTTATTCTCACAAGCCGATGCGGCTCCCAAGCGAGAGTTTGGCATTCAAATCAACGGCATCAACTTCAACGGCTTTACCCCATTTTCTGGGATCTACAAAAAGCAACTGGCCGAGAACAAGTACCGCCGCATTTCGGGCACCTTCGGCAACCTGCAGTTTGACGCCGTGCGATCGAACGTCAATTTTCAGTTCAGCGGTGGACTGTCCATTGGCGTCGAAAAGCGAAAGGTCGTAGGCAAGAAATCTCTCGTTTACATAGCGCCCGAGTTCAATTTAGGTATGTCCTTTGGCAAATCGTCCAATTTCGACCCCTACTGGAGCATTTCCCCCGGCGTCTCGTGGGTATTCGGCTTGCAGTACGACTTCAACGAGTATTGGGCGATAAATTTCGAGGGTGGCCCCAGTGCGTCGTTCTCCTTTCGCCAGTTTCCCGGCAATTCCCTCAACTATACCATTGGCGGCAGCTTCTCCCCTAATATAGGGGTTGCCCTCATGCACAAGTTCTAAAGCCATCCATGCAGCAGTGCGCCTTTCGTCGGTTTTTCTTAGGAACGGCACTTGTCTTCGGGCTGCTCTATGCCCTGCTCGTGCCCCCCTTCCAGTCCCCCGACGAGACGGCGCACTTCTACCGTACTGCCCATTTGGCCAGCGGCCACCTCATGGCCATTAGCACCACCGACATGCGCCTCGGCGGGTCTTTGCCCAAAAGCCTTCAATTGATTTACCAACCATTCGCTGGGCTGCGCTATGATTATGAGGCAAAAGTTGTTCTGCACCATTTTCAAAAATCGTGGGAACAGCCGCTCAACCCCTCCGACACCGCCTTCTTGGACTTCCCAAACGTGGGCTACTACGCCCCGCTCCCCTACCTCGCCCAAGGGCTGGTGCTGCGGGCGCTCATGGCCTTCGACTGCCGCCCCTTGGTGCTTTTTTATGCGGGGCGCCTAACGACGCTGGCCGTTTGGATGGCATTGGTAATGGCTGCCCTGCGTCTGTTGCCCATCCTTGCCCCCACATTGGCATGGCTGGCGCTGCTTCCTTCCAGCCTCTTCCTCCATGCCTCGCTCTCCGGCGATGCGGTCACCAATGGGCTTTGCTTTTGGCTGCTGGCGGCGCTGTTGGCACTTATTTTCGATGAAACCCAACAGGCCGAAAGGCGACGATGGCTACTGGTGGGCATTTATGTTTGCTCCGCAATGATTGTGCTCAGCAAGCCCGTTTATTTTCCGTTGGTGCTGCTGGCGTGGTTAGTTCCGAAGGGTAGATTTCAGCAAAACCGGGGCTATTATGCCTTTGCTGGCGGGCTTTTGTTGCTCAACCTCTCCTTGCTGGCGTGGTGGTATCAATATGCGGGCAATCTTTTTATCCCCTACGGCGCATACAACCCACTCTACCGGGAAGGCGTGCAACTGAACGAAGGCGTGTTGCCACACGAGCAGTTGGATTTTGTGATGAAACATCCATTCGGGTTCCTAAAAACGGCCCTTTTGAGCTACGCCGAGTCGGCCCCGGCCACGCTTGCGCATTATTTCGGCAAGTTTGGGTGGGAAAAAAACTACCTCCCCAGTTGGCTGATTGGCCTGCTCTGTCTGGGTGCCCTTTGGGTATCCCTCACCGACGAGCGGGCCGCTGCAAAGCTGCAAACCCGGCATAGGCTGGCGCTCGCCTTGGTAGCTGCGCTGATGATGGGCGCATTGGCGCTGGTGCTTTATATGCAATGGATGCCCGTTGGGAGCGACCGAATCTTGGCATTCAGTGGGCGGTATTTTTTTGCGGTATTTCCGGCGCTGTTTTTTGCCGTAGGCGGCTTGCTTGCTTCGCAAAACAAGCGGTGGGCAGGCTTGGCTTGTAAAATATTGCTGGTAGTGTCCTTGGCTTGGGGTGCTTGGGAAGTGCTGGGCAGGTACTATCCTTAACTATGCGGCCTCGTCCAAATAAACCCGTTCCAAAACTTTGTACACATACGAAAACTCATTCTTGTCATCGGGTAAATGGGCCTCACTGCTGATTTCTGTCCACTCATCTTCATCCAATTTTGGAAAAAAAACATCCGCCTCCGGCTCAATGCCCACCTCGGTCAGGTACAGGCGGTCGAGGTAGGGCCAGCTTTGCCGATAAATCTCACCACCGCCAATGATAAAGGCTTCTGTTTCCCCATTGGCCTCACTCAGTGCCAGTGCCTCTTCGATGGAATGCACGACCGTGCAGCCCGTTGCCACAAAGAATGGGTCACGGGTGATGACCACGTTGGTGCGGTTCGGCAGTGGCTTGCCGATGGACTCAAACGACTTTCTGCCCATGATGACATGGTGGCCGGTGGTCACTTTCTTGAAGTACTTCAAATCGGCGGGCAGGTACCAGGGTATCTGGTTCTGGTGACCAATGGCATAGTTTCGGGCGATGGCGACGATGGCGGAAACGGTCATGGATATTGGAAATTGGGAAATTGGGAAATTGGGAAATTGGCGCTCGAATTTCCAATTTCTTAATTTCCCAATTTCAAATTTAATTTTCGGTTTCCTCCAGCACCTCATCCACGGGTGCGTCAACGGGGGTATTGTCCAACTGCAAGGAGTCGGGTACGCCGGCTGGGCGCACGAAGACTTTTTTGGGCTTCGGCTCCATGAGGTTGGCTTCCATCATTTCCTTTTCACGGCGTTTTCTGCTTTCACTGATGCTGCCACGCAGGTATTTTTCCATCAACAGGGTGGAAATCGGTGCTGCATACTTGCCGCCACCACCCGCATTTTCAACATAAACGGCGATGGCAATTTTTGGGTCGTCCACAGGGCCAAAGCCGATGAACGTGGAGTGGTCTTCGCCGTGTGGGTTCTGCACGGTGCCTGTTTTTCCAGCCACTGCTATGTCGGGAATCTTGGAAGAACCTGCCGTACCGTGCGCAATTACCGCCGCCATGCCGTCCACCACCGAAGGGAAATAGTAATTGCCGATGGGCACTTTTATCCGTTTTCGGTAAGGTTCACGGGGCGGCATCGTTTTATCGCCCTGTTTGAATGCTTTGATGAAGTGTGGAATGATATAGTAGCCCCGATTGGCGATGATGGACACCACATTGGCCATTTGGATGGTGGTCAGCTCTATTTCGCCCTGCCCGATGCCCACGGAGATGATGGTCGGCGAGCGCCAACCGCCTTTGTCCTTGGGGTACATCTTGTCGTAGTATTTCGAGTCAGGCACGCGCCCAGGCTTCTCGCCGGGGAAGTCCACACCCAGCTTTTCGCCCAAGCCAAATTTGTGCAGGTAATAGGCCATCGTGTCGAGGCCCTGCCTGCCATTGTAGTAGCCGTAGTGATCCACTATCTGCTTGAAGGTTCGAAAAAAATAGGAATTGCACGACCATTGCAAAGCAATGCTGATATTGGAGGGGTGGGCATGGCCACGGCATTTGCGCACGTCTCGGCCACCATTTACATAGTAGCCGCCGCAAGGCCAACCCGTCTCAGGGGAGATGGCGCCCATTTGCATCCCAATAAGACCGACGGTGGCTTTGAAAGTGGAACCGGGAGGATAGGATGCCATGATGGCCCGGTTGAAAAGCGGTTTGTGTTTGTCATTTTGCAAAGCCATGTAAGCCTGCCCCCGGTCTTGGTCTATCACCATGAGGTTGGGGTCGTAGGTGGGCGAGCTGAGGAAGGCGAGGATTTCCCCTGTTTTTGGCTCGATGGCCACCACAGCGCCTTTTTTGTTCACCATCAAGGACTCGGCGTAGGCTTGAAGTTCAATGTCAACGGTGGAAATCAGGTCGAGGCCGGACATGGGCAAGGTGTCCCGTTTGCCATTTTGGAAGCTGCCAACATCACGGCCCATGTTGTCCTTTAGCACGTACTTAGAGCCTTTGACACCCTTCAACTCCTTTTCGTAAGCCTGTTCCAGACCGCTGGCCCCGATGTAATCGCCCAAGACATAAGTGCTTTCCGATTTTTCGATGTCCTTCTCTGTTACCTCGGTGATATAACCGAGCATGTGCGCCGCATGCTTTTGCGGGTAGCTTCGGATATTGCGCACCTGCGCAAAAAAACCGGGGAACTCGTACATGCTCTCTTGAAACAAGGCAAAGGAAGCAGGCGATATTTTGTCCATGAAAATGAACGGCTTCAACCTGCTGAAACGCTTGTCCCGCTTGAAGTCCTTGTTCAACCGCTTCTTGAAATCTTCTTTGGTAATACCGAGGAGTTGGCAGAACCTCAGGGTGTCCATGCCGGGTTTCACCTGGCTATACGTCACCATCAAGTCGTAGACGGGTGCGTTGTTGATGAGCAGTATGCCGTTACGGTCATAGATGAGGCCACGGGCAGGATAGTGCGTCACCTTGCTCATGGCCACGGCGTCGGCCCGGCCCCGGAAGGCATCGCTGAGTATTTGCAATTGGAAAGCCCGGCCCGCCAAGAGCAGCCCTGCCAGCACGAACACCGCCAGGAATACGAATTGCCGTTGTTTATACTGGTTTTCCATAATTTAGAGAAGTGAGAGCGTAAGAGGAGTGAGAAAGTGAGAGCGGTGAGGGGGGCGACTTTCACCGCTCTCACTCCTCTCACGCTCTCACCCGCTCTATTATTGCTTCGGATTAAATAACAACTGGAATATCATGATAAACGCCATAGAAGCAATAAAGCTTACAAGGGTTTTTAATAAAATATCGGCGATATAAACAAACGTGAACGCCTCCACGGAGTAATAGAAAAATATATGGGCGAACATCAGGATGGATGTATACTGTGCGAACCAACCGAGGCCCATGCGGGAAATGGTCGGGCTGTACGACATGTTGTAAGCACCCCTTGGCTCTAATATTTGCAAAATAAATGACCGGACAAAACCAGTGAAAACGGCAGCACTGGCATGTACGCCGAGCGAATCGTACAAAAAATCAACGGTGAACCCAACAACGAAGCTGAGGAAAATCACCAGCGTTTTTGGTGCGCGCAAAGGCAGCAGCAAGATGAAAAGGGGGAAAACGATGATATGCAGGTAGGGGAAACTCTCCCAGCCCACACCAATGTTCTTGAACACAAGGCCCTGCAACAGCACGAGGCTCACGAACCTTATTATATTGGTAACAATGGTGTTATTCATCTTCACTAATCACGGATTCCTCTAATTGCTCCTGTTCCTGCTTGAATATATTCCGCACAATATACGCATGTTGCAAGTTACTCAGCTTCGCAAAAGACCTTACCTCAATGGTGAAAAAATTGCTGCCGGGGTCCATCCACATTTTGTCAATGACCCCCAGCGCGATGCCCGGCGGGAACATGGTGGAAAAGCCGCTAGTTTCAATGGTATCGCCCTTGGTCACGGGGGCGTCCTTGGGTATGTTGTCCAAATTGAAAGTATGTATATTGTCACTTTTCCAGACCAATGGGCCAAAGTAATTCTTGTGCCGCACCCTTGCATTGATGATGGCCTGTCGGTGCAAAATGGACATGGCCACCGAGTAGTTCTGGGACACCTTGCGCACGATGCCCACCACGCCGTCGTCCGTCACCACGCCGCTGTGCGGTTTCACGCCATCTTTGCTTCCCTTGTTTAGGGTGATATAATTATGGTGCTGGTTGATGGAGTTTCGGATGACCTGTGCATCCAGGAAAGTGTAAACCGGCTGCAAGGTATCTGCCCAAGCCGTGTCCAACGGGTTTTGCACGTTGATGCCCATATTGGCGAGGCGGTCGAGCAGGTTGGAGTTTTCCTTTGCCAACCGCTTGTTCTCATCGTAAAGCTGGAAATACTGGTATGTGGAAGTGCTCTTTTGCTGGAGCCAGCCCGTGAACTTATTGACGGTATTCGTGTAAACCTTCTCTTGGTTGCCATTGTACCGCACCACCAACGTAAAACAGATGACCTCCAGCACGAGGAACACGAGGAAGCCGCTCAGTTTTATTAATAGCTGGACTAAGTTAAACATGGCGGAACTGTGAACTGTGAACGGTGAACGGTGAACTGTGAACAGGTTTTGTTCACAATTCACCGTTTATAATTCATAGTTCTTAAACGCTTTTTCTATCAATCAGGAAGGAAAAACGGTCGGTGTTCTTCAGTGCGATGCCCGTGCCCCGCACCACGGCCCGGAGCGGGTCTTCGGCGATGTGAACGGGCAGCTTGGTCTTGGCACTGAGGCGCTTATCGAGGCCACGCAGCAAGGCACCGCCCCCAGTCAGGTAAAGGCCCGTCTTGTAAATATCGGCGGCCAACTCCGGTGGCGTGCTTTCGAGCGCCTTCATCACAGCCTCCTCTACTTTGCCGATGGACTTGTCAATCGCTTGTGAAACCTCGTGGTACGAAATCGTGATCTGTTTCGGGATGCCCGTCATGAGGTCACGGCCGTTCACCGCATAGTCTGGCGGTGGGTTCACCAGTTCGTGGAGCGCAGAGCCTACGTTGATTTTTATCTGCTCGGCGGTACGTTCCCCAATGAGGATGTTGTGTGCCCGCTTCATATAATCCATGATGTCGGCAGTGAATTCGTCGCCCGCCGTGCGGATGGACTGGTCGCAGACGATGCCCGAAAGTGCGATAACCGCAATCTCCGTCGTACCGCCCCCAATGTCAATGATGACGTTGCCGATAGGCTCCTCTACTTCAAGGCCAATACCGAGCGCGGCGGCCATGGGTTCGTGGATAAGGTAAGTTTCCTTGGAGTCCACGTGGTCGGCGGAGTCAAAAACGGCTCTTTTTTCCACCTCGGTGATGCCCGATGGAATACAGATGACCATTTTCAAGTGGGAAAAAAACCGTCGGCGGTTGCCAATCATGTTGATGAGGCCCTCAATCATATTTTCCGCAGCCTGGAAGTCGGCGATAACGCCATCCCTCAATGGGCGCACGGTTTTTATGTTTTCATGGGTCTTCTCGTGCATCTGCATGGCCTTGGTGCCCACGGCGATGGTCTCGCCTGTGCGCCTGTCAATCGCCACGATGGACGGCTCGTCCACCACCACTTTGCCGTCGCTCATGATGAGCGTGTTGGCAGTTCCAAGGTCAATGGCTAGTTCTTGAGTGAAAAAACTGAAAAGTTTCATTTATAGCGTTTGTCGCTGTTTTTTTTAATCGTAGCAATGCTGCCCTTGAAGCTATTGGGCCTTGGTCTTGATATGAATGGAAACTTTGTTCGCAATCCTATTTTAATCAAAACACTTTGAAAAAACCAGTGCTTCGCAATGACGGCACAAAAGAAAAGAAAATCCAATAATTATTGTAATAATTCAAAAAAACTAATTGAGTTTCAGCATAAAACTGATGAGCAACCCCACCCAGCCGAACTGTTCTTGTCAAACCCGTTCCGAAAGAGTCCAAGTGAGAAAGTCAAGCTATACGATTACCTCCCACATGTCCTTTTTGCTGAAATACTTTCTTGCAAGGTCCCTGACCTTCTCCGCTGTGATGTTTTTGATGTCGCTGGCCAATTCCTCGAAGGCTTTGAGTTCCAGCCCCTCGCTCACGAAGGTCTTTATTACCTCTGCAATGTTGAAAGGGCCGTCAAGGTTCGTTAAAAGGGTGCCAAGCAGGTAATTTTTTACCATGTCCAGCTCATCGTCATCCACGAGGTCTTGTTGGAGCTTTTCCATTTCCACGTAAATCTCTTGCACCGTTTTGTCCACAAACTCGTTGCCGACCTCCGTGCCCACGTAGAAATACCCTCCATAAAGCATGGCCTCGTGAGAGCTGTAAATATTATAGGTATAGCCCTTTTCCTCCCGGATATTGGTCATGAGCCGTGAACCGAAATACCCGCCGAGAATGGTGTTCAGCACATACATCCCATTATAGTCGGTGTGCAGCCGGTTGAAGAGATGGCAGCCGATGCGCACCGATTTCTGCACAGTGTCGGGCATGGGTTCGTTCAGTTTTTCCGATAGATGGTTCACTGAAAATGGTGGTGCCTGCTTGCGCTCTCCCCTGGCAATGGCCTGCCCAAGCTGCTCGTCAAGGAGCCGACGGGCTTCTGCATTGGTTTTTCCGCTCAAGAAAATCAAGCAGTTGCCGCTGGTATAGTTTTCCTTGAAATGCGTCACCAAATCGTCCCTCGTGATGGCATCGTAGGTTTCGGGGTAGCTGTTATAGCCGTAGGGGTGGTCGGTGCCGTAGAGCATTTCGGTGAACTTGCGGTAGGCCACAAAGTCGTTCTTGCTCAGGTCCACTTGCAGCCGCTGCTTGTTCCGCACGATGAACGAATCCAACTCGTCCTGCGGAAACATCGGCTCGGACAGCATCTCCGTTACCAAAGGCAGCAGCTTGTCGAAATGCTTGGTCAAGGTGTGCAGTTGCACCCCCGCCATGTCCATGCTGATTGGCATGGAGAGCGTGCCGCCGTAGTAGTCAATCACCTCGGCCAGTTCGGCACTGGTGCGCTGCCTCGTGCCCTCCCGCATCAGTGCTGCTGCGCAACGGGAGGCCAGCTTTTTGCGCTCATAGGGTCGCCCGGCGAAGAAGACCAGTTCCAATTTCAGGATGTCCTGCGTGCCGAGGTTGGTTTCATAAACCGTTATGCCATTCGACAGGTGCCAGATGTCGGGTGGCGGCACCACCAGGTTTTTTACCTCCCGGATGCGGGGCATTTTCTTTCTGTTGGGCATTTATTTTTTTAGCTAAAATTGAGTCTTTCGTGATCCCATTGCCAAGTGGTAGGGAAATAAGGCGGCAAAGGTACGAAGTTGGAGAGATGATTTTTAAGCAATTGAAAATCAATGTATTGCGAGAAAGCCCTTGCGCTTATCTTAACAAGAGGCTCTTTGCTCCTTTTCTGAAGACAGCGTTGTTTTACGCAAGGAGCAACGAAGGGATTTTTATCCAAAATCAAAATAGGTACTCACCTACCCAAGCAATCTTTCCCGCCATCGGCCTCGACTCTTCATTCCGCTCCA
>JANPLH010000003.1:0-4615 GCA_031426435.1 Saprospiraceae bacterium
ATCAAAACGAAAAAAATAGAGCTGCTCACCTCCCCGGCATGGGTTCGCAACTTCTTGGTAGCATACGTCGCTTTCCAATTGCTATTCCCGTTCAGGGGACTGTTCTTGCCCAACCCCGTCAACTGGACGATGGTGGCCAACCGCTTCGCTTGGCGCATGAAGTGCCAGTCCCGGTTTGTGGACCAATTTGACTACACCGTGCAGGAAGGGCCAACTGGGAAGCCCATTCCAGTAGAGGTGAACACCTTCGTAAACCCTCCCCAGATAAATGCTGCGGCCCACGACCCCAAAGCAGCCGCTGATATTGCCAAGGGAATAGCTCTTGAGGCCAAACAGTTTGGAATAGCCGACCCGGTAGTTAGGGCAAGGATTAAAGTGAGGTGGAACGGGCACGCCCCTGCTTTCATGGTTGATACCTTGTTGGACCTTTCAAAGGTACAGTACAACCCTTTTAAAGAACTCGACTGGGTATCGCCTGTGCCAAAAGACTGAAACCAAGCTGGGTTAGCGGTCTGCGTAAATGCAAAGCGGCCGATGTATTAGCTAAATAGGCTGTAAAGGCTATGACAAATTGAAATTAGCTTCGGAAACAGTCAAGATGGTATTGCCAAATTTTAGGTTTTGAGAGGGCCATTGAGTACAGAAAATTCGATTTCCACAATTTTTTTTCAAAAATGTTTTGAAAAGCCATTGGGATGGTACTATCTTCGCCATTGATTTCGACAGCAATACCTTCATTAAGACACTGAGAAAATTTTTGACATGTCTTAAATACCGATCTTTCGGTATGCTTTTGAAGGCAACATGGAGTTAAATTTGTATTCTCTTTTTGAGAATATAAAAACCGAAAGGTTTCGACAGCAGAACATCAGAATTATAATCCAATCCGTGAACATTTTATGATCCAATTTTACATCTTTCCTGGAACCGATTTCATACCAGTTTACCTTGATTCCATTCAAAGGTACCCGTTAAAGACGACGTCACCATCTACTTCCGCCAGGTTCCGGCGGCCCGTTTCCGGCTAATTGATTTTTTCTGATTGTTTGTTCCGCAATTCAAAATTTGGAGTTGCTTTGACCATTACACACAACATTAGGGATTCGTCCCTATTTTTCAAGATTTGCTATTGGCAAATTATAATCCATGACAAGTTATAATCTCATTTGGAAAACGAATCTTACACAATATGCTTTCCGCCATGGCGGATGGCAAAGGCATTGGTCGGCCCTTGTGGCTCTGACTAATGCCTTTTTTTTGGCTCAACTGATGTTCTGAGAAAGGCTTATAAAATACAAGGGATTGACAATCAACAAATTGCGTCAGTTTCTTTCTTGTACGTGTTTATTTTTTAACAATATTTTTAACTAAAATCTTTAATCTTATGAAAAAAGTGAATTTCAAAGTTGTCCTGGTGGCACTTTCATTCGCGTTCACCTTCCTTCTGGGAGTGAGCAGTGTGGAAGCGCAGGCAGGTGCAACGTTGACTGCCGGCGGTACTGGTGTACCTGCCAACAAGGCCACTTCAGCGATTTTCTCGCTTCCTCAGGGGAACTTTCAACAATCCCAGACGGCGTTGAACACGTTGATGGCCGAGATGACTAGCATCAAGGGCATTTTGGCCCAGATGACTAACGAGTCTGACCCAACCTACATCGCTTTGGTGAAGTTGGTGAACTACTACTCTAATGTTCACAGGAACATTACGGCTGGCCAAACTGTGGCACAAGCTATCGTCAGCGGCTTGGGCTTCATTGGTGCTGACGTCAACTACCTTACGCCTGCTGACCTGCAAACGTTGAGGAATGCGGCTATCCAATTGCTCGACTAATTGAATGGGTGTTCTTCGAATCAACATCTTTTCAAACTTTTAATTCTTTAACTTAAAATTTCATAATCTCATGAAAAAAAGAACATTGACGTACCTCGGTATGGTTCTTTTGAACGTCTTACTTGTTTCGCAGATTTTTGGACAAGTGAGCGTCAATATGCCATTCAACAACGGTCCTTCAAGCTTTACAATTGCTCCTCCGGGGACGTGTTTTTTCAATTTCTTCGACAATGGTGGCGCTGCTGGCAACTATTCCAATGTCTCCAGCCCAATAACGTCCATCGTTACCTTCCTTCCTTCAAACGCAGCTACCCACCGGGTTAGGGCTACTTTCAGCTCTTTCAGCACAGAGGGTACCTTCGACGCCTTGTACATCTACAATGGTGACGTGGCCGAAACCAACGCTGCTGGTCCTAACCCCAACATCAGTACAGGTGCCTTGCTGCACAATAACCAGTTCAACTCTGGTATTGGCCAAGGTGCTACTTTCCGTACCGGTGGTTTCCAAGGTGGCACAAGCCCAGGCACACGTACTTCTACGGCTGCTTCTGGTGCCTTGACCTTCCAGTTCGATTCTGACTTCAGCGTCGTTTCAGCTGGTTGGGCTGCGGTCGTTTCACAGGTGCCAATAGCTGCATGTGTGATGACGGCACCTGCCAACATCACGACTGGCAACTCGCCTGCTACGGCTTGCTCTGCTAACGTGACTACTGCTTCGCCTACGTTTGCACCTGCTGGTTGCAACACAACGCTATCTTTGCAGTACAGGATCAACGGTGGTCCTGCTGTCGTTATCGGCGCTGTGGTTCCTGCAACCATTACGCTTCTTGGCGTTCCAGTAGGTGTCAATACCATCCGTTACGAATTGGTTGACCCATGCGGAAACATAGTACTTTCTTCTGTTACCCAGACGGTTACAGTGAACGATACTACGCCTCCAACGATTACTTGTCCTGCGGACATCGTGATCAACCTGGACGCTGGTGAGTGCTCTGCATTCGTGAACTACAACGTTACGCTGACGGACAACTGCCCGTTGGTGGAGAACATCATCATCACGCAGAACCCGCCGAGCCTTAACCCGGCGCAGCCTGTGAACAATGCACAGTCACTGAACTGTGGCTTTACGCAGACGAAGTTCGGTCGTGTGTTCAACACGGCGGTTGACTTGACCATCACTGGTCTCCAGGTTGGCCAGCGCACAAACGGCGGTGGTGCCTACACGTTCAGCGTTTACACGTTGACCTCTGGTAACGCACCTGCTGCTGGCAACGCCAACATGGTACAGGTATATGGCCCACAGAACGTGACCATGCCAAACATCGGCACTGGATACGCTCCCATCACGTTCACTGCTCCTGTAACGATTCCTGCTGGTACCAACTACTTTGTGGAGATCATCGACCAGGACGGTAACTTCACGATGGGGAATATCCTCGCTGCTGACCTTCCAGGTACACCTTCTTACATTGCTGCTGCTGCTTGCGGCCTGCCTAACTACGGTACTTTCGCATCACTTGGTTTCTCTGGCCTTTCACTTGCCTTCAACGTGGTAGGTTTGGTTGCAGCTGACCCTGTAACGCAGACTTCTGGCTTGCCTTCTGGCAGCGAGTTCTTCGTTGGTACTACTGAAAACTGCTTCACTGGCTTCGACGTAGCTGGCAACCAAGCTTCTTGCTGCTTCGACATCGTGATCCGTGAATACGCCAACCCAAGCCAGCAGATGGCTTGTAACGACCAGGTGCAGATCAGCCTCGACCAGAACTGCGAGGCAGAGATCGGTGCTGACGACATCCTTGAGGGCGGTCTCTACGGCTGCTATGACACCCGCTACACCGTGATGATCATCACGCCAATGGGCGGCCTCGTTAGCCCAGCCATCGTTAACGCCAGCTACATCGGCGACGGCCCAATCACTGTTAAGGTTACTGACAACGTCACTGGCCAAAGCTGCTGGGGTTCTGTCATCGTTGAAGACAAGCTTCCTCCGGTAATTGAGTGCCGCGATGCTGTCATCCCTTGCACGCAAGATCTTGCGACGGTGACCGAGCCGGCTCCCGCCATCCAGGGCCCACAGTCCATCATTTTGGAGGGCCTCACCGACATCATCGAGAACGGTGCTGGTACTTCACCACGTGAGTACGACTTCGACTTTGGCTACATCCCTGCTGGCATCCCAGTATTGGACGCCAACGTGCGCCTCGAGCTGACGGGCCACACCTGGCTCCCAGACCTTGAAGTTGAGCTGATTGCACCGGATGGCACCACTGCCACCGTGATGACCATTGGCGGCTGCATCTTCCAAGAGTGGCCGATTGACGCCACCTTCGACGACGAAGGTTCAACCATCACGCTTTGCGCACAGCTGAACGCCGGTGGCGCTCCGCTCCAGGGCCTGATAGCTGGTGTGTCCAACCCGACGATACTTGCTGCATTTGACGGCAAGGACGCAAACGGCACTTGGACTGTCCGCGTAACGGACAGCTTCGGCGGCGACGACGGCGTCATCAGGACGGTCGGCGTCATCCTTGAGGTGAACGCCCCGGCTGTAGTGCCTAGCGACAACTGTGGCGGCGTGACTACGACCTTCGTTGACAGTTATGTTGACGCTGGCGTATGCGACGCTGGCAGCGTGACCCGCGTATATACCGCTACCGACGACTACGGCAACAGCGCATCCTGCACACAGATCATCACGATCGAGCGCCCGACACTGGACGACGTCATCCCGCCAGCGGACGTGATGTGGACCTGCGAGCAGTACAATGCGTTCCCGAACATCAC
>JANPLH010000004.1:0-1027 GCA_031426435.1 Saprospiraceae bacterium
TGTGGAACGTCGCAGTTTGCCGTAGGCAATGACAAAAGCGACTTAGTAGGGCAAAAATTTGGTTTTACACTTTTACAAGAAAGTCCTTCAAATTCAAGACAGAACAACAAACAGTACCAACATATTTTTATGAAAAACATCCTTCAAATACACTTCATGCTCCTGTTTTTTGGAGCAACCGCCCTGCCAGCCATGGGCCAGGAGAACCATGTCTATTACAACCTCTTCAACGACAGCGTGACATACGTCCATGAGGGCAAACCCGTGAAAGCGCTTAAGCTGCGCAAGGGCGAAGATGTGCGCATACACCTGACGGAGTTCAACCCGTTCACCAGCGATGTGCAACTGGAGGTGGAAGAAATCAACAACAGCACTGGTTTTGAACTATCAGGAATGGCGGGGCTGGAAGGGCTGATACCGGGCATCCCAACGGGGCTTGGCGGCATTCTGGGGGAAGGACTGGGAACCCAAGTTGGCAGCGGCCCATTGCTCGATATTCCGGTTGTCGTCGTCAACAACGATACGCTATCGCTGAAAAGCCTTTTCGCAAACACTCGTGGCGGTGCCGATGCTAGCCAAGCAAATGCCATGATGCAGGAGATATCGGTGCTGATGACCGAGGTCAGTACCCTCTACCAGGAGTTGAAAGCGGTGGAAAAAGCCGTGATGGTGAGCAGGATGGCATTGGTGAACGTAGAGCCATTGCGCAAGCACCCAAACATCCGGCCCTCGCTCGTGCAGCAGCTTTGCCGGGAGTATTACGATGCCGTTTTTCAAAAATCACCGGGCGAGGCGCTGAGCCTCAATGACTTGCTGGCCTGGCAAAGTCTCGGCTCACAGCATGAAATGCTTTTTCAAAGAATAAAGGCAAAGCAAGGCGACCTCTCGGCCAAAATCGGGGTGCTGGAAGGCATGTCGAAAGCAATGACCGGCAACCCAATGGACAATGCCAGCGGCCAAAAATTCGTCCGGGAAATGATTGATTTTCAAGTGAAATCAAGGGGCGTGCGGGACCAGCTAAAGGACT
>JANPLH010000005.1:0-6176 GCA_031426435.1 Saprospiraceae bacterium
AGCCCATGCTGCAACCGCTCCAGGAAGGGGAGGATATTGGCGATTTTGGCGGCTTCCATGAGTCGTTTGTTGTCAATGGTCTCCTCGCCAAGCACGATATTCCGAGCAATGGTATCATAAAATAGATGGCCATCCTGGGCAACGATGCCGCAATGCCTCAGCCAGGTAGTTGGTTGAAAATCGCTCAGTTTGAACCCGCCAAATTTCAAGATGCCTTCTTGCGGTTGCAAAAAGGTGGTCATTAAATTGAGCATCGTTGACTTTCCGCTACCATTCGGGCCAACAATAGCTGTGATTTTTCCTTTGGGAATTTGGAGGTCAAGGTTGCGTATCACCCATGGTGAGTGCTCACCTTCATAGCGGAAGGCAAGGCTTTCGCCCTCCAAAAAGCCGTCTTCTGGCAGTTGGTCAATGCGGTCGCCTTTGGCTGCATTGTCATAGGTGAAGACCTCGTTCATTCGTTCCATACCCATTTTTGCCTCTTGCCAGCCGATAAAAAACTCAATCAATTGACGAATGGGTGTGTTCAATTGGGTAAGGATAAATAGAACGGCTACCATCACGCCAATGCTCATATTTCCATCAATGACGGCCATGGCAGCAAAGTAAATGACAACGATATTGCGAAGCTCTCCCAAAGAGAAAGGGATTTGCAAGGAAAGCTCATCGGAAAGAGAATAGGAGCGGCCTACCTTATAGAGCCTTGCCTCGGAACGTTCCCATGCCCAACGCTGGGTCTGCTCGGCATTGGAGCGCTTGATGTCCCGAATGCCCCGAATCAGGTCGGTCAATCGGCTATAACGCTCGGCGGCCAGCTTGTGGCGGTTGAAGTTGAGCGTCTTCCTTTTATTGATGAAAAAGCGGACGAAAAGCACTTGCACAATTGCGAAAATGGCCACTGTCAAGAAGATTTTGAAACTAAAAGCCAATAGCACCAGCAAGAAAAAACAAATCACTAAACTGGCATAAACAAATGATATTGAATCTTTTGTGAAAAATCGGTGAACCCTTGGATTGTCGTAAAGCGTCTGCATCACGTCGTCGGTCATCCTCGACTGGAAGAAGGTAGCCGGGAGTTGCAAGAGCTTGATGATGAAGTCGGTGAGGAGCTTGATGTTCAGTTTCGCCCCAATATGATAAAGCAGAAAGCGCCGAATAAAATCCAAGCCAATTTGACTGATGAACAAAACGACCCAAGACATCAATACAAAGGGCAGTAGGTCGGCATTTTGCTGCTCTATGCTTTCATCTACAATCAATTGCATGATGAATGGAAAAGTGACAGCCAACAGAGCACCAAAAAACGCAGCCGCTCCCAAGAAAGCCAATAGCCCTTTGTAGGACATCAAATTTTCCCAGATGAAAAAGGGCTTGCGCTGTTCTACCTGAACCGTGTCGTTGGAGAAAAAATTGGCGGTTGGCTCCATCAATAGCACGATACCTTCTTGGTTGTCGGCTTGCGGATTGTTGACCCAACCTTGTAGGAATTCTGAAGGGGAAATGGTGGCCAATTGCTCAGCCCGTGGGTCGCCGATGGTAACTTGGCGGTTGTCCGCCTCATAAACGACCACGAAATGGTTCTCCTCCCAGTGCACGATGCCTGGCAAGGGAATATCATCTATAAGGCGTTGGTAGGTTAGTTTAGCTCCAACGGTGTGCATGCCGATAGCTTCAGCAGCTTCGCTGATGTTGAGCAAGGTGACCCCTTCCTGTTTTTGATGGGCCAGGGGGCGCAGGTGTTCGGTCGAGTAGAACTTACCGTAAAACTGCGCAATCATTCTCAGGCAAACAATACCGCAGTCACGTTGGTGCAACTGCTTAAAATGAGGGTACTTCTTGGACATAACAGCTCATTGCATCGGGAAGTGCTGGTGGGCATGATTAGGATGGAAGTTATTGGCCACCATACAGTTTACCAATTTCCATTTTCAAAATTTTAATAAGCAGCCCACGCTTCAACCTTCCCGAAGGTAAAACGAGTAATGGTATTTTGCCTCCCTGTGTAGTTCCTCGAAAATATTAAACTGGTTATCAAGCGTAAAAGCCTAATAATCAGGCACAATAACCGTACCGAATCCGATAGGCTTGTTGTTTTCTCAATCAAAAATCTTGTGGGTGGAAAAATAGTGCGAAGATGGGTGATGTGTCAAATGTTGATTCTTCGCAATCATGGGTTGGTGAAACCGCTGCAAATATAAAGGTTGTATTCACTCTGACAACAAATTTTAAAAAAATGTCATCAGTTTGGTGATGTAAATGGTTTGGAAATAAAAAAGGGGCCGTCCCGAAATCAATCGGAACGGCCCCCTTTTTCAGGGAAAAAAAATGGGATTAATTTTTAAAGTAGGAAGGGCCTACATCCTGGCCAGCCTTGGCTTTTTCTAATCGGGTTTTGAATTCCTTAGATTTCTCAGCCTCGTTCATCCTTGCATAAATTTCCGACAAGGCTATGAGCGTGTTGATATCAGCAGGTTGCATAGCTTCTGTCTTTTGGAAATAAGGCAATGCGGTGGACATCAATCCAGAAGCTTCATCCATGTACAACTTGTATTTCTTCTGGCCCTCTTTGTCCATAGGCAATCCGTTGGCAATCTTTATCAACTCCACTGCTTTGTTGAAGTAAAGTGAACCAATGCTATAAATAGCATCGAACTGCTTGGGGTCAAGGTTGACCGCTTGGTTGAAATACTTCAATGACTCATCAAAATAGCCTTTGGCAACTTCGGAATCCTTGTTTTTGGAATATTCGCTGTTGAAAAGGTTCATGTATACGTTGCCAAGGGCTGAATAGATGGACGGGTTGTTGGGTTCTGCTTCAATGGCTTTTGCAAGCAATTTCTTCAAAGCATCGTAGTCCTGCTCGGCAATTTTGGCATTGATACCGGCAAACATGATTTCCGTACTGGCAGGGAATTTCGCTTGGCCTTTGTCGAAAACAGCCCATGCTTCTTCCTTTTTACCAGTTTGGTACAGCATGTCGAAATACTGCGCATAAACGGATGCCTCCTCGGTGCCAGCATCATAAAGCTCCTTAAACAGCCTAGATGCTTCCTCCTTGTTGCTGCCCGACGCACTTGCGCAATAGGCGACCACATATTTGTGGTTTGGCATATCCGCATCGGCTACAACAGGTTCGCCACCGTTTTTCTTTACAACTTCGTTGATTCTCACAACCATGTTAAGCGACTTGAAAGCGCCGGCATAGTCGTTCACCTTGATTTGGGCGTTGCCGATGTTGTTCAACTTGCTGGCAGACTCGGTCATACCTTTCACTGCTTCTTTGGTTTCAAACTTTTTCGTGGCCAATTCCATTGCCTTGAAATAAGATTCGGCAGCCACGAATGGAGCTTCAGGATGCTCCGGCTTGAAATCTGGATTTTTAAACATATTGGTGAGGTCCTTGTCGGCCAAGGTGTTGTAGATATCACCTTTGGACTGCCAGGTTCTAACCTTGCCTTTGTTAACGTCAGCCGCCGAAGCAATGTCAATCATTTGAATTGCCTCCTTGAGCTTTGCCTCATTAGTGGCAGGGTCAAGGCTTTGTACGTAAGCTGCCAAGGCTTTGTCGGCCTTGTTCAGCGCCTTTTCCGGGTCTTCTTGAGCAGAGACCAGGTTGGAGAAAAGAAACATGGCCAATAAGCCGAATCCAACTTTTTTCATTTTGATGTTAGTTTAAATTTAATGTTCTCGTCACTAATGTTCCCAATCATTGAAATGTTTGGGCAACTAAGTAAAGACGCCAAAATGCCCAAAATGGCATTATTTGGATCGTTAAGATTTGCATAAAATGAGAAGACTACTCCTCAGTTGGTGCCTCCTCACTAGCGTTTTCAGAAGAAACGTCCTGTGCTGGTGCATCACCAGTTAATTCAGGTTCGGTGCTTACAACTTCTTCCTCCTCTTCGCGTGGTACAACCGCCACATCTGCTATCGCATCGTCACCGTCCAAGCGGATAACCCTTACACCTTGTGTTGCCCTGCCCATTACTCGAATATCGGTCACATGCATCCTGATAACGATACCCTCCTTGGTGGTTATCATCAAATCGTCGGTTTCGGCAACTGATTTTATGGCAATCACATCGCCCGTTTTTTCAGTAACCTCCATCGTTTTCACGCCTTTACCCCCTCGATTGGTCAGTCGGTAATCATTGGCTTCAGTGCGCTTGCCAGTTCCTTTTTCAGAAATGGTCAAAATGGTATGCGTCGGGTCGTTGGGGGCGATTATGGCCATGCCAACAACAGCATCGTGTTCATTTTCCAGAGTTATACCATTGACACCGCTTGTGTTCCGACCCATAGGTCGCACATTTCCTTCCCTAAAGTGAATTGCATTGCCCTCTTTGGTTGCAATAAACACTTCATTGTTGCCATTTGTCAGTTTGGCTTCCAAAAGCGTATCCCCTTCGTTGATGTTGATGGCAATGATACCACCTTCACGAGGCCGTGAATAAGCTTCCACCAAAGTCTTTTTAACCTGACCTTGCTTGGTACAAAAAAGGATGTAATTATTGTCCAGGAAAGCTTGGTCATTCAAGTTTTGGACGATTATGTATGCCCTGACCTTATCATCGGCTGGAATAGAAAGCACGTTTTGGATAAACCGGCCCCCAGAGTTTTTGGTGCCTTCTGGTATCTCGTATACCCGCATCCAGTAACATTTCCCTTGTTCCGTAAAGAACATCAAATAGTTGTGGTTGCTGGCAACGAACATGTGTTCAATAAAATCCTCTTCTTTGGTCTTGCTGCCACGGGCACCACGTCCGCCACGGGTTTGTGTGCGGTATTCGGTGGCCAATGTGCGCTTGATATAGCCGCCGTGCGTAATCGTTATCACCACATTGTCATCGGCGATGAAATCCTCCATATTGACTTCACCCTCCTCGTAGGAAATCTCAGTACGACGTGCATCGCCAAAGCGTTCTTTGATTTCTTGCAACTCATCCTTGATGATTTGACGGCGAAGGCCTTCATCTTCCAAAATGGCTTTGTACTTGGCAATGTGTTCCAAAATCTCTTCGTATTCTTTGCGAACCTTGTCCCTTTCTAAGCCAGTCAACCGCTGCAAACGCATCTCCAGAATGGCCTTGGCTTGTAATTCGGAGAGGTTGAAGGTGTTCATCAAGCCTTCCTTGGCTTCATCAACTGTAGCCGATTTCCGAATGAGCGCAATAACTTCATCCAAATGGTCAAGCGCAATCAACAAGCCTTCAAGGATATGTGCTTTTTCCTCAGCCTTTCGCAAATCGTATTTTGTGCGCCGAACAATGACTTCCAACCTGAAAAGAATGAACTCTTCAATAAGGTCTTTCAGGTTCAGCGTCATCGGTCTGCCCCGCACGAGCGCCACATTGTTTATCCCATAAGAATTTTGAAGTGGCGTAAGCTTGTAAAGGAAATTCAGGACGATACTTGCCATAGCATCCCGCTTTACCTCCACGACTACCCGAAGGCCGGTGCGGTCACTTTCATCTCGCACATCGCTGATGCCTTCTACTTTCTTTTCGTTGGCAAGCTCTGCGATTTTGGCAACCAGCATTGCCTTATTGACCTGGTAAGGAATTTCGGTAATAATTATGGTCTCCCTACCGTTTGCGGCTGTTTCTATATTTGCCCTACCTCTTAGCACAACCCGGCCACGCCCAGTTTCCATGCCTTCTTTCACACCGGAATAGCCATGAATGATGCCACCAGTAGGGAAGTCAGGGCCTTTGATATGTGTGCAAAGCTCATCAATGCTGATTTCGGGATTGTCAATAGTAGCCATCACGCCATCTATCACCTCGCTCAAGTTGTGGGGCATCATATTGGTTGCCATGCCCACAGCAATACCCGAAGAGCCATTTATCAATAGATTGGGTATACGGGTTGGCATCACCGTCGGTTCTTCCAGTGTATCGTCAAAATTGAGCGCAAAGTCCACAGTCTCTTT
The DNA here is from genome assembly GCA_031426435.1 of Saprospiraceae bacterium. Taxonomy (GTDB): domain Bacteria; phylum Bacteroidota; class Bacteroidia; order Chitinophagales; family Saprospiraceae; genus UBA6168. The sequence continues at coordinate 5,933 of JANPLH010000005.1, forward strand.
CTCGATGTCGGCAAGAATTTCGTCTGTGATACGGCGCATCCTTGCCTCGGTATAACGCATGGCTGCAGGGCTGTCACCGTCCATTGAGCCAAAGTTTCCTTGTCCGTCCACGAGTGGGTAGCGCAATGACCAATCTTGGGCCATACGGACCATGGTATCATAGACTGAAGAGTCGCCGTGTGGATGGTATTTACCCAGCACTTCGCCCACGATACGAGCCGATTTTTTATGTGCTTTGTTGTAA
>JANPLH010000006.1:0-8863 GCA_031426435.1 Saprospiraceae bacterium
GCTAAAAACTTCCTTCGTCCAATTTTTGACGATGAACAAAGGTTATTTTTGTCAAAAATCCTGCGTTTCGGCTTTACTTTGCCAAACCATTTTAAACAGTTGAACCAATTCAACCAGTTCAACTAATTCACAATTCAAACAATCTAATTATGTCTGATATCGCACCGCCTACCTACGAAAAGAAATCATTTTGGAAACGCCCAGAAGGGATAACTGGGGCTGTTTTTCTAACTGCCGTTATAGGTGGTTTGGGGTACTTGGTTTTTGCCAATATGGCCTTTCTTGTTGGTCTTGCTGCCAATACCCTCTATCTCGTGCTGATGCTCATGGCCTTGGCAGCCCTGATTTACATCATCCTTGACCCTAAGATGCGCAACCTCATCTGGTACATGTACAAGAGTGTGATGCGCTCGGTTACTGGCGTTTTTGTGCAAATTGACCCGGTCGGCATCCTCAAAAGCTACGTAGAGGACCTACAGGACAACCTCGGCAAGATGAGCACACAAATCGGCAACCTGAAGGGGCAAATCCGCAAGATGAGCACCTTGATGGAAGAGAACAACAAGGAAATCAAGAACAACCTGAAATTGGCAAGCGTTGCGAAGCAACAGAACAACGAGAGCCAAGTGGTGCTCGCCACCCGCAAGGCCGCCCGCTTGCAGGAGACCAACGAGAAATACGCCGCCCTGCACGGCAAGATGGAAATCCTGTACCGCATCCTCGATAAGATGTACAAGAACTCGGAAATCCTGTTGGAGGATACGCGTGACCAAGTGAAGCTGAAAGAGCAAGAGCGCAAGGCCATCCGGGCATCGCATTCGGCAATGAAATCGGCCATGAGCGTCATCTCTGGAGACCCTGACAAGCGGGCTATGTTCGATGCCGCCATCGAAAACATCGCTGACGATGTGGCCAACAAGGTTGGCGAAATGGAGCGTTTCATGGAAATGTCCGCCAATTTCATGGATTCCATTGACCTGCAACAGGGCGTTTTCCAAGAGGAGGGCCTGAAAATGCTGGAAGAATGGGAGGAGAAAAGCACCCTAATGCTGCTCGGACCCAAGACGACTACCAGCGATACGCTCGACCTGAACCGTCCGACGGCAAGGCCAGATGCGCAGGGCAGGAGCGGCGGCGGCGAGTCTTATGACAATCTTTTCAAGTAGTAGCTGCCAAACTTTTTTGGCTAGCTCATTGCTAACTTGAGTCAGCCAAACAAGTTTGGCGGCTACAAGAAAGGCGGCCAATTGGCCGCCTTTCTTGTAGCCCCTACCACCTTTCCAAACCCAGCAATTTCTTGCCCAAATCATTCAATTCTGCAACGCCGTACTTCGTCTGCTCCCATCGGCGGGGGTCACCGGGGAAGGCGTAGCCCTCTGGCGAAATCCTATCCCGCCAAGAGTTGATGCGCCATTGACGCAAAGCGTCATTGTCCTCCTGTGCAGGCATCATGGAGATGTATTGCGCCATGCGCACCTTGTCCTGCGTCGTATTCGGGCGTATGCCGTGGGCAAGCAAGCTGTTGAAAATGAGCAAGTCGCCTGCCTCCATTTTCACTTTCACCAATTCAAAACCCGTGGTATCTGGTTGGAAATGGTTGCGGTCTTCCGGCTGTGTCAGTTTCCAGGTGTCATAGGTGCGGTACAGTTCGGGGATGCACTGGAAGCCGCCCATGTGCTCGTCCGTCTGGTCGGCGAGGGCGAGCACGCCTTGTACTTGCACGGGCTTGGTCTCCGGGTCGTAGTCCCAATGGATAAAGCCCTTGTACTCGAAACCGGGTCGGATGGGGAAGTTGAGGTTCGCCCGGTCAATCGTCACCCAGAGTTTGTCACTGCCCCAGATGTCCACGAAGGCATCGTAAATGCGGGGCCATTGCCGATTGTCCCATAGCGCTTGGTTGTTATAAACCTCCACCATTCCCGTATTGGTCAGCTCTTTCATCATCATTTCGGCACGGGGCTGGGTGTACCAAGTGCTTTGGTCGCTGGGGTCTTTTTCCTCAAATTCCCAGAGGAAAGCGGCGGTACGTTGCGCCATTTCTTTAGGCACGGCATTCTTTATTACCACATATCCATTGTGTTTCCAAAACGCCCAATCCTCCTCGGAAAGCACCCGAAGCGGCTCCCCATTGGAGCGGTCGTTGAGCTTTTCCACACTTGATTTGGCGGTGGATGGGTTGCCGGGAATGTCCTTATGGGCATTGTCCGGTATCATGTTGGGAGCCATCGTAGGCGTCATGGTTGCGGTCATCATAGTTGAAATTAGTTTGAAGAGTTTGATTGGTTCAAGGAGTTTGAAATCGTTTTTAGCTTCGCAAAAATAGCTGCCAACCGCTTTTGCCCACTACTCATACATTGGCCAGTATTTGAACTATTTTGACCTCAATCATTCTTTTTATGAAATAATGCGGCATTTTTACACAAATAACCAATCTTTATGAAGCTCAAACTTGAAGATGCCCGGCCCGACCAGCAAAGCTCTTTTCGGCTTTTGACTCCAAAACTGCACGACCATTTTTATTGGCATTACCACCCAGAGTACGAACTGATTTTCATTGAAGGCGCCGATGGCAACCGCCACATTGGAGAGCATATCGCCAAGTTCGAAGGCAGCGACCTCGTCTTCATCGGCCCCTACTTGCCACACCTCAACTTCGATTACGGACTGCGTACTGATTACCAAAAAGTGGTGGTGCAACTGAAAGAAGATTTCCTGGGCAGTCAATTTATGCAAGCACCCGAACTTACGGATGTGCGCTCGCTGTTCGAGCGGGCGAGGCAGGGCATCGTTTTTCATGGTGAAACAAAAATGCAGGTTGGCAACATGTTGCAAGCAATGACCGGAGAGCGCCACTTCCGCCAGCTCATGCTCCTGCTCGATATTTTCCAATTATTGGCTATTTCTAATGAATGGACGCCCCTGCAAGCCGCTGCCATTGAGCATACCTATGACCTCAAGGCCGAGCAACGTATGAAACAAGTGCATTACCATGTTGCGGAGCATTTTATCCGAAAAATATCAGTGCAGGAATTGGCGGCGATGACTTACCTGAGCGAGGCCGCTTTCTGCCGTTTTTTCAAAAAAATGAGCAGCCTGACCTTCACCGAATACCTCAACCGCTACCGAATCCATCAGGCCAAACAGTTGCTTTTGCAAGGACATAGCGTGACGGACACTTGTTTCCAGAGCGGATTCGAGAGCCTTTCCTATTTCAACAAAACCTTTAAAAAACTGGCTGGCATGAATCCGATGCAGTTCAAGCAACAGGTTAGGGGATGATTGGGTGATTGAGATATTGGGATATTGGGATATTGAGATATTGTGTTGCTTTGCATCAAAAACAAACACATGGCCGCACAAAAAGCTCCCATCTCCAACGTCGAAAATAGCATACTTGCTCGCACTATTATGATTGCCAGCTTTGTGCTGACGGGCATTTTCATCGTATTACTGTTCTTACAGGACAACCTCGCAAAGCTGTTTGGCAACTACGCCGACGAAACCACCATTGGGCTAATGCTCATCGGGCTTTGGTTGGTTGTAACTAGCGCCATTCGTACCATAACCAACCATGCAAAAAATATGCAATCCTGGAGGCTGATAATGGGCGGACTGCTCACGGGCCTTGTATCTTCAGTGCTGACCACTGCATTTCTTATCATGTTCCCCAAGGTGGCCAAGTCGCAGAACATGGCCGAAGTGACCGGTGCTACAGGTGGTCTTATTTTCATGATGACGCTCATCGCCTTCATCATTACCCTAATTGTGGTGGTAAATATTCGAGTCCGCAGCCGTATGATGGGCAACCTGCTGGAGGTGCTCATAATTGGTGCAACCATTGCAGGGCTGGTCTGGTGGGCGACGAAGTGAACTGTGAATTTTGAACGGTGAACTGTGAACACCTTCCATTCACAATTCATCGTTCAAAACCCTAACATATCCTCCATTCCGAAGCACCCTTGCTTTCCAACCAGCCACTTTGCAGCGGCAATGGCCCCGTTTGCGAAGCCCTCCCGTGAGTGTGCAACATGGCTTATTTCTATGGTGTCAACGCTTGAATTCCAAGTGACGATATGGGTGCCTGGCACGTTTTCCTCCCGCTTGCTGATGATGGGCAGGGCATCACTTGGTGTTGCAAATCGTTGGTCTTCAGCAGTTTGCAGATGGGCAAGCCAGTCCTTTTTCGTTGAAATATTTTGAAGGATACTCTGCGCCAAGGTAACGGCTGTCCCACTGGGATGGTCGAGTTTTTGGGTGTGGTGCACCTCCTCCATGCCCACCTCGTACTGCAGTTGGCCAGTCATGAGTTTGGAAAGGTAGCGGTTCACCGCAAAGAAAATATTGACGCCCACGCTGTAATTGGAAGCATAGAACAACGCACCGTTGTTTGCTGCGCAAATGGCCTTTGCTTCGTCCATTTTGTCCAGCCAACCGGTAGTGCCACTGACGATAGGGACGCCTGCCTCCAAGCAAAGCTTCACATTTTCAAAAGCCATTTCAGGTCTGGTGAACTCAATGGCCACATCTGCCTGTTGTACATTATTGACGGTAAAATCGGCCTGGTTATCCAAATCAATGGTCAAGACTACTTTGTCCCCCCCTAATTCAGCAAGGGTTTTGACAGTTTTGCCCATTTTCCCAAAGCCGATGATTGCAACTTTCAACATTATAATTACTTTTGTTTTGAAATGTGACCAAAAAACCCAAGGAGCGTCAAACCTACGATTTTTGTTGTTTTACTAGCCACTCTCTGGCTTAGCACGGCCCCTCTTTTAGAGGGGTCTTTTGTTTTTAAGGGTTTTTAGGTACTTATCTCCTCCGTTTTATTCAGCTTTGCACAAATCTTACCAAGCAATTATCATTCGAAATGCACTGGCAAAAGCTTGCAAAAATTGCCCTTCTCGGCACCGAACACAGCAGACTTGGCGATGCAACGCTCGAAGCGTTGTCAGAACTCGGCGTTGACACCGACCGGGAAGCACCGCTGGTGCTGGCCGACGGCGTGGCCATGCTGTCGCAAATGCGCAAGGCAGGCTTCCATTTAGCTGATTATGAGGGAGATATACCGTCTGCTACCAACTTTACCGGCAGCAATGCCCATTCGCCAAAGGCGGTTCATCTTTTGCACCTCATGCTATCTGGCCCCCATGCTGACGTTTTGCCAGAATACTTAGAACTGCTGAAAAAAGCAAAAAAAACGCTCCCAACTGCCGAAATCCCGGCGATGATGCTGCGCAAAGGCCTGCCGCTCATCTGGCAGAATTTTCAACCAATGCTTGGGGAGGAAGGCCGCTGGCTATTGCGCCAGCACCCCGAATGGTCAAAGCTGCTGGAAGACCCAACAACCTACAATTGGCAAACGGGCAGCCGCCAGCAACGCCTGAAAATGCTGGAATATTGGCGCAATACATCGCCGAAATTTGCACTGGAACTGGTTCAATCAACCTGGGAAACTGAAAACGCCACTGACAAAGCGGCCTTCCTTGCCATGCTTCGAATTGGCCTTTCCCACGACGACGAGGTATTTTTAGAGCCTGCATTGGATGACAAGCGAAAGGAAGTGCGGCAAGTAGCAGCTGTCTTATTGGCCAAAATCGATGGCTCGGCGCTGTCTCAAAGAATGGTACAGCGGGCGCAGCGCTTTTTTTCCTTAAAAAACGAGAAGCTGGCCGTACAAGTAGGCGAAGAACCTGACGAAGCTGCACTGCGGGACGGCATTTCCAAACTTCAATTGGATTGGGCGGGCGGTGCAAAGGCAGCGCAGCTTGGCCAAGTTGTTTCGTTGGTAAACCCAGTGCGTTGGGAAGCATTTTTTCAAAAAACACCTGCCGAAGTGCTGCAGCTTTTCGCCAGTACGGATTGGCAACAAACGCTCCGGCAGGCCATCATAAATGCCACAGTTTTTCATGATTCGGCAACATGGGCAAGCACTATTGCGGAGCAACTGATTACCGATAGCAGCTCCCAGTTCGCCACTTTCAATAACTTGGACGACTTGCTGGAACTGGTGCCAAGAGAGGCAGCCCACCGTTTTGCGCAGCAAAAAATACCCTTGGAATCGGAGCTGCCCAACCAGCAGTCCGTGCTTTTAAGTTTGATGAAAAAAAGTGAGGCAATATGGCCAAACGAGCTTAGTCTGTTGGTTATCAACCAGTTTCGAAAAGATATATTCAAGGATTATCGCCAAATCTGGCAATTGCAGCACCTACAGGATTGGCTCAAACTGCTCGGCCTCCGCTGCGACCCTGCCCTTTTTGACCAACTGCAAACTGGCTGGAGCAGCGACGCCGTGCAATGGCGTTATTGGGAAAAACCTGTGGAGGACATGCTGGCGAGGGTATTGTTCCGCAGGGAAGTCTGGGCGGAAATTGTGGATGGTGTTGCCGCTAAAACACCAGCTTGATGGTGGCCGCCCAATTTATTGAAACAAACATTTCGTCCTGCCCAATAAATTGGGCGGCCACAAATAAAAACCTACTTTCGCAGCCCCAAATCGGGGTTTTGACGCCGTGAAAAAAATCACACCACCACAACTCTTCCAACTCGAACCCGACCGGGTGCTTCTCGACGTGCGCACCCCGACGGAGTACGCCCAAGGCCATGTGCCGGGGGCTGTCAACCTGCCCTTGTTCAGTGACGAGGAGCGGGCAGAGGTCGGCACCTTGTACAAGCAGGTCAGCCCAGAGCGGGCTTTCTTGAAGGGCTTGGATTTCGCTGGCGCAAAAATGTCGTGGTACGTGAAAGAGGCCATGCGATTAGCACCTGGGAGGTCCGTCGCCGTGCATTGCTGGCGGGGCGGGCAACGGAGCGGTAGTGTCGGTACCCTGCTGTCATTCGCCAAGTTCGATGTGAAGGTGCTGGAAGGCGGGTACAAGGCTTACCGCCACCATGTGTTAGAGCAATTGGCGCTCCGCAATCATAAATACGTGGTGCTTGGCGGCAAAACCGGAAGCGGCAAGACCTTGATTCTCAATCAATTGGCTGCGCTTGGCGAGCAGGTCGTTGACCTTGAAGGCTTGGCACACCACAAAGGCTCGGCCTTCGGTGCCTTGGGCGAACTACCCCAGCCTACCGTGGAGCAGTTTGAGAACGACCTTTGGTCTGAATTGTCAAAACTCGACCCGGGACGTCGAATTTGGGTAGAAAACGAAAGCCGGAACATTGGCAAGGTCTTCGTTCCGAACGAACTGTTCGACCATATAAAATCGTCGCCGCTCGTCCATTTGGAAATCCCATTTGAGGAACGCACCAAGTATTTAGTGGAGGGTTATGCGAACTTTCCGAAGGAAGAAATCATCGCCTCCCTGCTTAAAATCACCAAGCGAATGGGCGGCAACAACGTGAAAAAAGCACTCGAAGCTTATGAGGCTGGTGACGTGACCAAGGCCACGGCCATTGCACTGCATTATTACGACAAGACCTATACACACTCCACGAGCAAGGGAAATTTTTCTCAAACGGTCAACTTGGATATGGACAAGATTGATGTTGAAGGCATTGCTTCTCAATTAATTGAAGTGGCTGATAATCAAGGGTTTTGACCCAATGTTGTTGCCAAATTTATTTGGCAGACTCAACTCAAATGCTTGCCAAATAAATCTGGCAGCTACAATTATGGAACCAATCAAACTAACGCAATACAGCCACGGCGCAGGTTGTGGCTGCAAGATAGCCCCAAAGGTACTCGACCAAATCCTGAACGGCATGGGCGAAAAGGCGCACTACCCTGCTTTGCTCGTGGGCAATGAGGGCCGGGACGATGCCGCCGTTTTGGACATCGGCAACGGGCAGGCGCTCATCAGCACCACCGACTTTTTCATGCCCATCGTGGACGACGCTTTTGAGTTCGGGCGCATTGCGGCAGCGAACTCCATCAGCGACGTGTATGCCATGGGCGGCAAGCCGCTGATGGCCGTCGCCGTGCTGGGCTGGCCGGTAGATAAATTGCCCATCGAATTGGCTACACAGGTGCTGGAAGGCGGACGCAGCATTTGTCGGGAGGCAGGTATCCCATTGGCCGGCGGCCATAGCATTGACTCACCGGAGCCGATTTTTGGGCTGGCGGTCACGGGCATCGTTAGCCATGGAAACTTGCGGAAAAACGATACCGCAGCCTTGGGCGATTGGCTGTTTTTGACCAAGCCATTAGGCGTCGGCGTACTGTCCACGGCGCAGAAGCGGGGTATATTAGCACCTGAGCACCAACCAGTTATGATTAACAGCATGACGAAGCTGAACAACATCGGTGAGCAATTGGCGAGGCTGCCCGGCGTCACCGCCATGACCGACGTGACGGGCTTTGGTCTACTCGGCCACCTCGTCGAAATGGCCAATGGGTGCGGGCTTTCTGCCGAGCTTTTTTACGATAAAATACCTGTGCTGGAAGGCGTTAGGGGCTATATTGGCCAGCGAATTTTCCCGGACGCCACCACCCGCAATTGGAGCAGCTTTGGGGATAAAATCAGCTTCGGCACTGGCGTGAACGTGCTGGAAGCCTTCACCCTTCTCCCCGACCCACAGACGAACGGGGGGCTGCTTTTCACGGTGAAAAACGAAGGCTTGGAAGCGGTGAAAGCGCTGCTTGCATCGGCTGGCTTGTTGGAGCATTTGGAGCCGATTGGCCGTATGGTGGGAAAGGGTGAGAAGCTTGTAAATGTCTTATTGTCAGTAAATTAGGCGTGTTTTGCTTCGCAAAAAACATGGATAAAATAGTGTCTGACCTCGCAAAATATCGAAACAAGGTCTTCAATAAGGACGTGATGGCCTTGCTCGCTGAGTTGCCCGACAACTCGCTGGACATGGTCTATGGCGACCCGGATTATGGCGTTGGCATCAACTATCACGGCAAGACTTATGTAACAAA
>JANPLH010000007.1:0-1581 GCA_031426435.1 Saprospiraceae bacterium
GCCCGGCTTGGATTGCTGGGTCGGTTTCGGTGAGGGCTTTTGCTTCTTCAAGGGTAGTCACGTTGAAAATATAGATGCCCCGCACTTCCCAATCGTCCATGAATGGGCCGGCGAGCACCAATTTCCCCTCCTTGGCCATACGGCCAATATTTTCCATGTGCGCTTTTTGCAAACGGTCAGCTTCCTCTTTCGATTGACTGCGATTTGGGCCTGCTTTAAGAAATGCCATGACGTATTGCTTCATCGCATACTCATCGGCTCCGAGCTGGCGGGCAAGGGCAGTGTCTTTTTCAATCCGTTGGTTATCAGCGGATTGTGCGAAGCTACTAAGGTTGTAAATCAGCAAACCAACAGTCAGTGCAAATGTTTTGAACTTCATTTTTCTGTGATTTAGTAAAATTTTGAAATGACAAAAGTAGCGACCAAAATCGCATTCCAGCCCATCCAGTTTTTCCAGTCAATATAGCTCGTCGACGCAATATGCAGCACCCGCCAATTGTACCAAATCAAAACCACCCGGTCCACCATGAAGGCAACGACTGCCGCCCACGCTACCCCTTCTAGCCCGAAAATGGTGCCCCACCAAAAGCTAAGAATGGCCAGCACGACCAATTCAACCAAAGCGACAGTGGTCAGCACATAATTGCGGCCAGCAGCCATCGTCACCACTTGCGGCAGCAGGATTCGGCTGGCCAACAACAGGTTGAAAATATTGAAGATGCGGGCCGAGGCTTTGAAGTCTTCGTTGAAAAAAAGCGGGAAAAGGAAAGGGGCTGCCAGCATTGAAATGATGCTGATGGGGTATAGCCATTTGGAAAGTTGGGACGTTTTTGATTTAATACTTTTCAGCCCAAGTGCTTGATTTTCAGCTATTTCCGGCGTGAGCGCCGTGGCCAATGCGCCCACCATCAGCACAGCCAGCGGCAGTTCCCTCGCTCCGTACCGGAAGATGGCAAAGGCATTTTCATCGCTGAACAAATGGGAAACGGCCAAGCCGCTGACATATTCCGAGCCTTTGCTGATGGCAGCAAACAGGAGCAACGGCAACACCAGGGGCAGGTAGGTTTTTAGGAATAGAAAATCAAGGCGCACCTCTGCATTGCGAAGCACAGCTATCAAGGTCCAAATGAACTTCACCACCGCCCAGAGCAATAACCCATACATGGATTCCCGAAGTGAGAGGTGTAGGAAAATGGGCAGCACCACCAGCACCAGTTGCAGCGAAAAACTCACCGCACTGAACACGACGATTTGACGGTATTTGCCCAAAAGCAGGTAAAAAATATGCAGCAAAAATGTGGGCGAGTTAATGGCGAGGAAAAGCGCCAACAGGTTCAACAGTGGCAATTGCTCAAAACTTGTAAGTCGTTGACTGATAGGTTGTTGGAACAAAAAAAATACGCTGCCAGTGGCAATGGAGGCGACGGAAAACAGCAGGAAAACGTTGAAAATGGCTCGGCGTTGGGTAGCTGCATCGAGCTTGCTGTAGAGCTGAAGCATAGCGTTTTGGCCCCCGGCGACCCAGAAAAAACAGCTTTAACTCGCCAAGAATAGCAGCGCTTCATAAACGGAGACAAGGGA
>JANPLH010000008.1:0-10780 GCA_031426435.1 Saprospiraceae bacterium
CGGTGAAACTAGCGGACTCAGCAGGCGCCAGGGTGCTGGCGGATAGCGCACTGGTGGAAAATTCAGAAGCATTTGGGCCGCTCTGACTCAAACCAGAAATATTCAGCACGGAATTTCCGTTATTCTTCAGGCTAAAGGTGAGCGTGCTGGTGGTAGAGGTGACGGTGCTTGGAAATGTTACTTCGCCAATATTGCTTTGAAGCGGATTGTTAAAATCAGAGCCGCTGGAAACGAGCAGGCCCGGTGTGCTTGGAAGCGGAGAAGCCACGAGCGCCATGCTGTGCAAGGCGGTGGGGCCGACCGAAAGTTTGATAAACTGTTTGAGCGAGGAGGAAGCTGCATTTGAAAATTTTGTGTCCATCAAAATCTATTTTCAAGTCTATAATTTACTGAAGAACAACGACTTATCCTCTTTTCACAAATGCCTGGAAACGGTCAACGAACGCTTCGTCCAATTCAGTCGGGAGGAGGCGCAGAACATTTTCAATTACCTGCAAAACCATTGCATCGAACAGATAAACAGGGGCAACCTGGCCTTTTTGCAGGAGATTTTCAAGTTGTACAAATTGCAGTTGGAAAGCCAACTTTTACTGGTGAACGGTGTGCTTCCCGAATGGCATTACAAGAACATCGTGACCACCGCCCTTCGCCTCGATGAGCGGGAATGGGTACGGGATTTTATTGAGCTATTTCGGCCAAGCCTCGCTGCTGATGTGGCAGACAACGCCTATAGCTATAACCTCGCTGCTTATTTTTACCATATTGGTCAGCAAAAAGTAGTACTGCCGTTGCTGGTACAAGTGGAATACACCGACCTTCGTTACAACCTCGATGCGAAGTCCCTATTGCTGCGCACCTATTTTGACTTAGGAGAAGATGAGGCTTTGCTGGCCCACGCCGAGGCTTTTACGCAGTTCGTAAAACGGAACAAATCATTGACCGATTTTCAAAAAAAAGGCTACTTCAACCTCATTCGCTTTGCGAAAAAGGTTTTTTTGCTCAAGCAACAGCATGGTTTCGTGAAAAAGGAAAAATGGCAAGAGACCCTGGACAAGCTGCAATCAGCGATGAAAATGGAAGAAACCGTTTTCAATAAAGCATGGTTGGAGATGAAATTGGAAGAGGTTGTGGGAATGAGAAATTAAGAAATTGCTTGTCCTTTTGGGGAGAAATTGAGAAATTGGAGGTCAGGAAATTTGGGGTCAATTCCAAACGACGCCCGCAGAAGGCGAGAACCCAAGTGTTTGGTGAAAACTGCCTGCCATATCTGTCTGCAATCCATTGCCAAAGGCAAAACCTACCCCGAAAAAAAGTATGGATGGTTCCGTGGCATAGCCTGTCCGCAGGTACAACGACTCAATGGGTTGGTAAGCCAATCCATTTTTCCAACGGAATGGATGGTCAAGGTCTTTTTCCACTTCAGAACAAAGGAGCAGCTTTTCAGACACTTTCCAGGCGATGCCGAGTCGAAGAATGGTCGGCAAGTTTTCGTCCTCCACCAAGTTGACCTGAGCCGGGTTTTGTACGTGCGCCCCTACCATCAGGGTCTTTGAGATATTGGCCTGTACGCCTGCCTCGAAGGACAAAACGCCCCGACTGCCATACTCTGGAATTCGGGTTTGAAAATAGTTGAATTGTGCACCCACGGAAAGGGTTTTCCATAATTTGCGAGCATAGGAAAGTCCGATTTTTTGCTGCCTAAACCCCTCAAAACCAAAGCTTTGTGCCATAAGCCCAAAGGTCCCGGAGCGGGTTGGGAGGGCTACTCCAACGGCAGCAGATTGCAATTCTGACACCAAGAACCGTTGCTCGGCAGCGGCTATGACAGCCAATTTGGTTAGCCCCGTCATACCCGCTTGATTGGAAAAAACGGCGATTGGGTTCTGCATCGCTACCGTTGCATGACCAAGGCCCTCTCCAATAGGGGAAACATTCGGCATTTGGCCAAAGGCCACAAGAGAAAAAAAGAGGAAAGCAGGAACGATGAGATGTTTCATGCGCCAAAGTTAACTTTGCCGCAAATTCAAACAAGAACAAATCGTGAAACCATTTCTGATAGGCATAACTGGCGGCAGCGGCAGCGGCAAGACAACCTTCATAAAAGAACTGCGCAAAGCATTCACCGAGGCAGAGGTTTGCATCCTCTCGCAGGACGATTATTACTTCCCAAGGGAGCAACAATTCACCGATGAAGTAGGGGTGAAAAACTTCGACCTACCAGGTTCCATTGACAAAAAGTCGTTCAAGGTGGATGTTGAACTGCTGCTGGCTGGGAAAGACGTGGAACGCCTCGAATACACTTTCAACAACGAAAAGGCTTATCCAAAAACGCTGTTATTCAAACCCGCACCTGTCATCATTGTGGAGGGCATCTTCGTTTTCCATTTCAAAAAAATAAGGCGACTGCTCGATCTAAAAATCTACTTGCATGCCAAGGAAAACCTAAAAGTGATCCGCCGAATAAAACGTGACCAAGTGGAGCGCAACTACCCCATAGAGGATGTGCTTTACCGTTATGAGAAGCATGTAATGCCGACTTTTGAGCGATATATAGAGCCTTATATGGACGATGCGGATTTGGTGATTAACAATAACAGCGATTTCTCCGTTGGATTGGAGGTCGTAAAAGGCTTTATTCGAAATATTTTTGATGGTAGAAAATAGACTGTATTACGCTAAAGCTTAAAATCCTTTTTCAGCACTATACAAGACGATATCTTTTCCAACAACTCTTCAGGGCTAAAGGGCTTGCCCACATGGTCGTTCATGCCGAAAAGCAATGCTTTTTCCTTTTCTGTTAAAAAAGCAGAGGAAGTAAGCGCCACAATGGGAAGGCTGTTTATTTCAGTGGTAGGATGTTTTCTTATTTCAGCGGTAGTACGGTATCCGTCCATTTCTGGCATTTGGATGTCCATTAGCACCAAGTTAAAGGCTTGCAATTCCAACTGCTCCAACGCTTCGTACCCGTTGTCGGCAGTAACGACCGTCATGCCATACCGACGCAGCATTTTTGCCACTATGACTTGGTTAATCTTGTTGTCTTCTACAAGGAGTATTTGGGCACCTTGCAGTTCAGCATAATTGGAAGGCCCGCTTGACCCTCCTTGCCCAAACTGCGAAATGGTTGTCTTGAAAGGCAATAACACGTTAAAACGGGTAGCCTCATCGAAAACGTTTTCCACTTGAATCCGACCGTGCTGGAGTTCGACCAATCGCTTGGTCATCGCCAATGATAATTGTCTTCCATCGGCGCTGCCAAACATTGGCTCGTCATCCCCCATTGGCTCATACCTGTTGGGGTGAAGATTGCGCTCCATGCCACCATCAGAAGCCTCTGCCACGATACGCACCACTACGTTTTTTTCATTATGCTCTTCCAAAAACAGCGCAATGCGCACCACACCTTCAGATGTGGAGTCTATGCAGTTATTCAGCAGATTGGAAAGGATTTGATAGAAACGAGATTCATTCCCCAATAGTCGCCTTGGTATTTGATTGTCAACTGAAGAATGAAAAAGCAACCCTTTTACTTCCGCTTTTTTAGCAATATCGTTGAAAATGCTGCGTGTGATGCCTGTAAAATCAAATACTCGGTTTTGGAGGTCCAGCTTGCCAACTTCTATCTTCGAGAAACCCAATGCTTCGTTGATGAAAACGACCAACTCGTTTGCGCTGAATTGAAGTGTGCGTAACTGTTCTATTTGGTCAATACGAGGCTTGTTATCAAGGAGCAGATGCGTCAATCCAGTTATATCGTTCAGGGGTGTGCGCATTTCATGGCTGATGGCAGCGAGGAAGCGGTCACGTGCAAACGAGGAGCGTTGCATGTTTTCCCGTTCTGCCATTTCATCCACCAATTTATTATTGAGCAACCCCAGGCTGATGTTCTTCAATTCTTGCTCTTTGTTGAGTACTTCAATTTCTGCCTTTTGAAGGTTGTTCTCCGCTATTTTATTGGAAAGTTCAAAATTGTCCTGCTGTTTCTTTCGGTAAAAAATGGAGACCATTGCCGCCAATAATCCGGTCAAACCTATTAGCAAGAAAAGCAAACCCTTTACCCGTTTATGGTGGCTGTTTTGAATTTCAAGTAAGTTACTGTGGTTGATTTCATCGGCAGCTTGTTTGCTGTAAAGGTTAATGGCTGAATTCAGGTGGGCAAATGCAGCTTTTTGGTCACCTTTTGCAAGTGACAAATTGCCAAAAATCTGCTCAACGGCAGCAATGCCCAAAGTGTCTTTGAATTTCTGAAAATCGGATAATGCCGCATTCAATTGGTTAGCAGCCCCATCAATATCACCTAAAAGAAGCAGTGAATGTCCCAACTTGGATTTGGAATAAGCGGCGCCAACTGTATCGTGGTGTTCCAATCTGACTTGAAGACCTTCCTTAAAAACATGAAAAGCGGCTTGGTAATCTTTATCTTGTAGATAGGCTTGGCCAAGGTTGTCGCTGGCTTTGGCACTCATTTTCCAATTGCCGAGTGACGCTGTAAGCCTATTTGTTCGAAGGGCCAATTCCATTGATTCCTTTGAGCTGTCCCTTAGCATGCGCTCGGTGGCAGCCAACATGTATTTAGCTTTGGAGGCTCCTTTAAGGCCAACCAAACTATTCTCAATACTATCAATCTTTACTGTTTGTGAAAAAACGGAAAGGGTTGAAAGCAAAAAGAGGAAAAGGAAAATGGGTATTTTCATTTAAGTTGTTGGCTATCCGATTGGGCCAACAACTAAAAGTCAAATACAATGCCGATAGGTTGTAGAACTAAGGAACATTTGTATTTCGACCAAAACAAGGGGTTTTACTACATGGGATAGACTGCGAACAACTTCATTTTTTATCAAATCATCCTATTTACCCAGATAGCTTTGCAAAACGTCGTTGTTATTGGCAATGATGTAAAGCGACTTACCATTTGCGAGTTTAAGCACGGCCATGTCCCTTGCCTCCTTTGTGGCCCAGAAACCATTGAAACGATTCGGGGAGCCCATGAAGCCTCCCTTACCATCGCCCAATAACACCGTACCGCTCGATGCATCGTACCTGCCAGATTCCACTTCGGTGAAAAAGTTGTTACCAACCAGCAACAAGTCAATATTGCCATCTCCGTCAAAATCATTGGAGACAATTTGGTTGCAGGTGGATAGCTGCGCAACGGAGGGCAGGGCCATCCCCGTGAATTTCCCCTGATTATTGATGAATACAGTGGTCACAAACGTTTTGGCTACTAGTTTTTGCGCAGCACCCAAATTGAAGGCTTTCAATAAGTCGGTTATGGTCGTTTTGCCATAAGCCTTATGATAGACGAAATCTTTTTTCAAGACAGGCATCTGTTTGATCATGGTTTCCCGCTGAGGAAGCGGATATTCCTTGCCATTCCACCACCAAGTCATCACCGGGTCGAGGTTGCCATTTTTATCAAAATCATCTGCATACAGTTGAATTGGAGCTTCTGGTGTAGCTTTCAATCGGGAATTAAGTCCAAGGTTGCCACCTACCAAATCCATGTCGCCATCCTTGTCGAGGTCGGCAGCATGAAGGCAGTTCCACCAGCCATTGGTGCCCTCGAAACCAAAAGCCGCAGTGGCATCTTCAATTTTGCCTGCATTATTTCTGAAAACAGTTATCGGTAGCCATTCACCCGCCACGACCAATTCTTCATTCTTGTCGCCATCAAGGTCGGTCCAAAGCAGGTCGTTTACCATACCGACCTTTGCCAGGCCCGGCGCCACCTGACCACCTACTTCTGTGAATTTCCCGGCATTGTTTTGAAGCACCAGCGTTTGCGGAGGGGTGGGATACTTACCTGGGTTCACAAGCCCTCCCACAAACAGGTCTTGGTCGCCATCCTTGTCGAAATCATGCGCTACGACGCATGAACCACTTGCGGTAATAGTAGGCAAGGTACCTGCTGGTGCGCTGGTAAAATTGCCTTTTCCATTGTTCAGGTAAAGTCTGTCCTGATAGTTGGTAGAACCCGTTTCATAGGTGCTTCCACCGCTTACCACATAGAGGTCAGCATCCTTGTCTCCATCGGCATCGAAAAATAAGCAACCCATGTCCTCAAAGCTTTTGTCAGTTTCAAAAGCGGGTTGGGCGCTGCGCAAAAAACTACCGTTCTTTTGTTGCAAATAAACAGCGCCAGCTTGGTCACGGGCACCGCCGATATAGAAATCCTGCAAGCCATCGCCATTGGCATCGCCTGCGGCAATATTGGGGCCGAGGTTGGAAAAGGCATGTGGCAGCAAGCGCTCACGGCTAAAATCGTTGAACTCATCATCTGTATGCCGAAAGTCAATGCCAGTATTGCTCGCCACTTGAAATAGCGGTGCGGTTGATGGCAATTTCTCCCATTGCCCCGCTTTTGCATTGGCAATGTTCAGCACAATGCGCTGTTTGACTGCTTGGTTTTCAAGCACTTGTACCTTGCCATTTGGCCAACGTATCTCCAATTTATCAACGGTGGTTACATTTCCCAAGCCAAAATGCAGGAGCGCTTCGGACGACGAAAAAAAGCCGTGATTGGCCGTCATTTCAAGGTATTGGATGTTGCCACCATATTGGATTCTCAATTTCGCACCCAGCCCAGTCGGGTTTTCGGCACTGCCTTTTAGTTTCACTTGCAGCCAGTTCGAGCCTTGCCGCTCCGCTGATTTGTTGCGATAAACAAGCGCTTGGCCGTCCAATTGATTCACCACCAAATCCAAGTCACCATCTTTGTCGAGGTCAGCGTAGGCGCTGCCGTTGGAATAGGATGGGTCGCCAAGCCCCCAATCGTAGCCGACGTTTTGGAAGCTCATGCCATCCTTGTTTTTGAACATATAGTTCCTGAGCGGCGTGGTCGGTATCTTCTTAAGATACTCGTCAATGGTCTTGAAGTTCTTGCTGCTAAGGCCGCCAGCTCGCATCACCGAGTCTACGGTATAGTTGAGGTAATCGAGGTTGGTCACGTCCCTGCGGTAGCCGTTGGTGATATAAAGGTCTTTTAAGCCGTCGTTGTCAAAGTCGGCCAAGAGCGGGCTCCAGCTCCAGTCGGTAGCCCAAACCCCAGCGAACTGGCCAATGTCGCTAAAAGTAGCGCCGCTGCCCGGGGCGGCCCCAGTGTTCAATTGGAGCATGTTTCGCATGTGCTGGTGGCCATATCCATATTTCACAAGGCTTTGGTAGCGGTCTTGAATCATGGTAGTCATCAGTTCCTTTTGGCGCTGGTTGTCCTCCGCCACCATGTCGAGGGCAGTAAGGTCAATCAACCCATCGTTGTTGATATCGGCGATGTCTACGCCCATGGTGTGGTTGCTGATATGCCTGAAATAGCCCCAAATTTCGTCCTTGAAGCCCTTGCCTTGCTGGTTGATATAGAGGATGTCGGGCTCGATATAGTCGTTGCCGATGTAAATATCCGGGTAGCCGTCGTTGTTAAAATCGGCAACAGTTACGCTTAGGCCCCATGCCCTGTTTGAGATACCCATTTGCTCCGAAACATTCGTGAAGCGACCATTGCCATCGTTGCGGAAAAGCTTGTCAGATTCGTACTCGTCGTCTGGCTTGGTGACCCGGGTGAAAGATTTGCCGTCGTTGGTCAATTGTTTTACCCGAACCCTGTTCACTTCTTCCCAAGCCAATGGGTGGTTGAGCACGTAAACATCGAGGTCGCCGTCGAGGTCGTAATCAAAAAAATTGGCGTGGTTGCTGGCAGATTGGTCATTGAGGCCATACGATGCTGCCGCTTCCGTGAAGGTCGAGTTGCCATTGTTGACAAAAAGCAAATTGGCCCTGTCTTGGCCTGCGACGGCCCCTGTGCGGCAAACATACAAGTCTTGAAAGCCGTCAGCATTGACATCTGCCACCGTGACTCCTGTCTTCATTCCGCCCGTTGCGGCCACACCAGCCTTATCAGTAATGTCCTCAAACTGAAAATTGCCTTTGTTCAAATAGAGACGGTTGGCATCCTGCGTAGCGGTGAAGTAGACATCTGGCAAGTCGTCGTTGTTCACGTCAAGTATGGCCACCCCACCCCCATTGTAGAGGTAGGAATTGGTGATGATATTGTTCTGAAAGGTCTCCTTGATATTGTTGGCGAAGCCAATACCCGTAGCATCTGCTTTCATCAATTCAAAATGCACGTCGGCAGGTGGAGCGCTTGATTGCTCCGCAACATTGTCTCCTTGGTCTTTGCCACAGGAAGTTAAAAAAGCCAAAAAAAGAAGTGCGCTGAATGAGACTTGAAGGAATTTCATAGACATGGCTTAAGTGCTGAAGGATAAACGCTTGCCGTTTTTCGCAAGCAATTGCAAAACTAAGAATTGGCTGAATGGAATCAACGGCAGAAAAAATTTCCAGCCAAAAACATATTTTGATAAATTTAAATTTTTGGCTTCTTATTTGCAATAATTTTCATGTGTACGCTAAACAATGTCCATAAGTTGCGGCTTTGCCGCCAAACGAGTTCCTACATGAAAAAGCAAGTTATACTCCTTATCTTCAGCCTTGCCAGCTTCCATTTGCTGGCGCAATACAACGAGGTGGGCGCCTTTTTTGGCACTTCCAACTACATGGGCGACCTCAGTGGTCAACGGCTTTCCAACCAAAACTATGGTGGTTGCCTTGGTGTTTTCGCCCGGCACAATGCCAATAAGCGCTTTTCCATAAAGGCTTCCCTACTGAAAGGAACCATTACCGGAAGCGATGCCAATGCCCTCAAGGAAGTGGACCGCTTGCGCAACCTCAGCTTCCGTACCCACCTTACGGAGCTTGCCTTTACAGGCGAAATGAACATTTCGGAATACAATATCCGGGCGGGCAAAGGAAGCGTGCCCTATATTTTCATGGGATTGGCAGTGACCCGTTTCAATCCACAGGCCGAAATGCACGGCACTTGGTACGACCTACAGCCCATGCACACGGAAGGGAAAAAATACTTTCGCAACACCTTGGCCGTGCCATTTGGCTTTGGCATGCGCTTCAATGTGAGCTATAAGCTGAACATCGGGCTTGAGTTCGGTGCAAGGTTAACCTCCACCGACTACCTAGACGATGTGAGCACCTACTACCCCGATGTGGCAGGGATGCGCATCACGGAACCTTTGTCAGCAGCGCTCAGCTACCGTTCCCCAGAGTTGACAGGTAGTTTTGGTGAAAACCCGATCGGGAAACCCCGTGGCGATGCTACCAACAACGATTGGTACGTTTTCGCTGGGCTGAACATTTCCGTCAACCTGACGGATAAGTACGGGCTTGATTTCGACGAAAAATACGACGTTTTCAAAGAGCATTTGAAAAAGCCTAAAACGGAGAAAAAACAACGCAAGGATTTGGAAAAATCCAAGTACAAACAGAAAAGGATTCCTTTCTGGAAGAAGCAGGAAATGCAGCCTGTGGTGAAGAAAAGGAGCTGATGGCTTGCAAATTGTCCTTAATAAAAGGGATTGAAATAGTTGATGCTATTCCAATCCCTTTATTTGTTTTTCCTTTTTAAAGATAACCTAAAGCAATCATTTTGTAAAAAAAGGAGTGGCCAACTAAATTGCCAGCCACACCCAATCACATGCTTTAAGAAGATCTATAAGCTACCTCGTGGTAGCCTTTTTCGTGCGGCCCAAGGAATATGCGACCGTATATTCGGAAGATGGACAAGCCGCCCACGATAAGCCCAAGCGAAATGAGCACCGTGAGATAAATTTGGTTTTCGTGGATATGCGTCAATATTAAATCCTCACCAATAAAGGTTGGCGTAATTGGAAAGCCAGCAAGACCCAAACAGGCAAGTAAGAAGAAGACAACCAACCGCTTATATTCATAAGAATGGCCATGAAAACGGTTAAGGTCTATCGCCTCGCCTTGTTTTATTAAATAATTGAGCACCCAATAGCCCAAAATGGCACTCACCAGGATGCCGCTCAGGAAAATATGGATATGTCCAAAATCAAATTGCTCATTGAAACCAACGGCGAGGGAGGTGAACAATTGGTTCATCACTATCAAAACCCAAGCCCTTCGGGCGTCGGCTCGTTCCACAAAGGCCATCAGCACCAGCAACAGGCCCGAAATCGCAAGGGTTTCTGGCAAAAAGCGAATTGCCTGCAAAGGCACGGCCCCTTTATGATAGACGAAATATAGACCAACCAAATAAACAGGAACGAAAATGGCCATCACTCCTTTGTATCCAATTGCAGCCATTTTATTGCCAATGAACTTGAGCGGTTTCCAAAGAAACTGGTACATGCCACTGTCCATCCACCATTCTTTGATGCTCATCACATAAACCGACATACGGATTTTGCCCCAAAAATTATTGGCAAAATTGTGCTGTGGTGGGATGAAGTTGAAGAATTGGTCGTGAATCATATAGCTCAAAACCGATGGAGACACCAGCAGTTGGTAGGTACGCAAAAAGGCATTGCTCGCAAAATGCAACAGTGCGAGCTTGTGCCAGCCCAAAGCCACTTCGATGAACATGATGCCAATTTGTGCAATGGACGAGTAACCAATTTGGGTCTTCACTGAAGACTGCACCCTTGCTGTAAAGGTTCCAATCATGCCCGTAAGTGCCCCAGATGCAATGACGAGCGCCTTGAACAACCAGTTGTCGCCCCAAAGCGGGTAGGTGCGCAGGAGCAAAAAGACGCCGATATGTACCGATAGTGAACCATAAAAAATAGCGCTCGAAGACGTCGGGCCTTCCATGGCCCTCGGCAGCCACGACGAGAACGGCCATTGCGCCGATTTCACCAAGGCGACACCCAGGAAAATCAACGGAATTAAAAAGATATATGGCTGCTCCGTG
>JANPLH010000009.1:0-4705 GCA_031426435.1 Saprospiraceae bacterium
CAGTAATGCCCTGTTTTTTTTCAAGGAGTATAATTTCGTGTGGCTTTAGCTGCCTGACCAAGAAAGGAGAATGGGTGTTCAGCCAGATGTAATGGCCTTTTTCCTCACATGTTTCACGGAAAAATTCGACTAGCTCCCTCAAAACATAGGGTGTCAGCCCATTTTCAGGCTCCTCGATGCAAAGGAACTGCGGCTCGTCGCTTTGGAACAGCGCTGCAAGTATGGCTATGATGTTGAAAGTTCCGTCTGAAATCAGCTCACGTGGCAAAGGGTCTTTAAGGTGCTTTTCATAAATCCGCAAATAAAGGTCTGTGCTCAAATCGCTTTTCACCACTTCAATGCGCTCCAATTCTGGCACCATGTTTTGCAACCACTCATTGATGTTCTCTTTATAATATTCGTCTTGAAAAAGCCTAAAAAGCAGATTTTCAAGATTTCCTGCATCAATCCTAAGTTTTCTGTCCCCATTGGTTTTAACCCTAACCAAGTCAGGGCGGTTGACAAATAGCCTTGAGAAATTTTGAAAGAGCTGCCTTTTTAGCACAAGCTCTTTTTGGGCCTGCTTTGTTAGCTTCCCACTTATTAAGGTTATTTCGTCATGGTTGCCTTCGATTTGCTCAAAGTCCTTATTGCTATCCGCACTTGGCTTTAATTTTAAAAAGAAAGGGGGAAGTCCATCTAATTCAAGCGATATGGAAACATCATCTTGGGGGAAGTTTCGATGGCAGATACTTTTTTTACCTCCAAAAAGACCGGGGTAGAGCGTAATCAATTTCCCAAAGTTGAAAAACTCCAACGCCTCAAACACATTAGACTTCCCCGCCGCATTCGGCCCGACGAAGACCGAAAACGGGTTCGGTTCCAGCAGCTCGAAGTTGATGAGCGACTTATAGTTATTGATATAAAGGCGTTTGATTTTCATGCCCACAAAGTTATGTTGATTTCCTCGCTTTCCGAAATTGTGGAAATACTCTCCGGTTCTCCTCTTTTTTTTCACCAACTCCAAGATTTGTTTGCCCCATTTCGATTTCTGGCACGATTTTTTGTCTTTAAAACGCTACGACAAAAACAAAAAACAGAACAAACAATGCATTCAGACACTATTACCAATTCGTCTTTCCAACCTACTAACGTTTCCCCTGAATTTGCGGAGTGGCTTGCCTATGAAAAGGCTGATGCTGTGCGTCACCAACGCCGAATCGTCAAGGCTACGGTTATGCTGGCTGTGGCAATAGTGCTGTTCGTGCTAAAGGACAATTCCCAGTGGGTTGCCGAACTGCTCAACTTGGATGCGTATGCTGTTAACTGAAAATCCATTCAATCAAGATAAGGATTACAAATTGCACGGCCCCTGACTTGCGGTGGGGCCAAAAACATTTTTTTGGTAACAAATTTTCAAATTGCGAAACCTGTCTGGAATGCCCAGACAGGTTTTTTTATTTCTCGCACTGCACAAATTCACGCAATATTTCCGTTGACCTTGCCTAATTTTCCGCCCCAATTGCCAACTGAGCAATTTTCAGCTTTTGCAACCACTCAACGACATAGGTTTTTATGGTCAAACAAGCGCAAGAAAAACAGTCCGTCATCATCAAGTTTGCTGGCGACTCCGGCGACGGGATGCAGCTCACTGGCGGCCTCTTCACCGACGACACTGCCTTCACGGGCAGCGACCTCTCCACCTTCCCGGACTTCCCTGCCGAGATACGTGCCCCGATAGGCACGTTGGCGGGCGTATCAGGTTTCCAGTTGCACTTCGGTAGCCAGCGCATCTTCACGCCTGGCGACCGCTTCGATGTACTGGTGGCCATGAACGCCGCTGCACTCAAGTCCAACCTGAAAATGGTGAAGAAAGGCGGCACCGTCATTCTCAGCGAAGACGGCTTCGACTCCAAGAACCTGCGCCTCGCCAAATATGATGAGACGCAGAACCCACTGGAAGATAATACTTTAGAGGGTTTTGAAGTATTGAAAATACCTGTGACGAAAATGACCCGAGAGTCCATCGGCGACTCCACGCTGGGTACCAAGGAAAAGGATCGCTGCAAGAATATGTTTGTGCTCGGCTTCCTGCTCTGGCGCTATAGTCGCTCCTTAGACACGACGATGCGGTTCCTCAATGCCAAGTTCAAGAACAAGCCAGAGATATTGTACGCCAACGTGAAGGCGCTCCAGGCCGGATACAACCTGGGCGACACCATGGAGGTGTTCAACGACCGCTATTCAGTTGCACCTGCGGAACTGGAAAAAGGCAGCTACCGCAGTATTAACGGCAATGATGGCATCGTGCTTGGCCTCATTACTGGTACAAAAAAATTGGGTCTGTCGCTGTTTTATGGCTCATACCCCATTACCCCGGCCTCGAGCATTCTGCATGGTTTGTCGAAGCACAAAAACTTTGGGGTGCGCACCTTTCAGGCAGAAGATGAAATCGCTGCCATTGCCTCGGCAATAGGTGCCAGCTATGGCGGCAACCTCGGCATCACGGGCACTTCCGGCCCCGGCCTGGCACTCAAGGGCGAGGCAATGGGCTTGGCCGTCATGCTCGAAATACCGTTGGTGGTCATTGATGTGCAACGGGGAGGCCCCTCCACTGGTTTGCCCACAAAAACGGAGCAAAGCGACCTGCTGCAAGCGCTGTATGGGCGAAATGGGGAATGCCCCATGCCGGTCGTGTCGTGCAGCCGGCCCTCGGATTGTTTCGAGGTAGCAATGGAGGCCTGTCGCATTGCCGTTCAGCACATGACGCCCGTTGTGCTTTTGAGCGACGGTTATATCGCCAATGGCGCAGAGCCGTGGAAATACCCGAAGGCATCCAATTTGCCGGAGATGAAGGTCAGTTTTGCGGAGCAAAAAGAAGGCGACGGTCCCTTCATGCCCTACCAGCGGGACGAAAAACTCGCCCGCCCGTGGGCAATACCGGGCACACCGGGCTTGTTGCACCGGGTCGGCGGGATCGAAAAGGAGGACGTGACGGGCAATATCAGCTACGACGCCGCCAACCACGAGCACATGGTGAAGACCCGTGAGCGCAAGGTGGAGATGATTGCCGATTATATCCCGGCGCAGCATATCGAGTCCGGCCATGAAAGCGGCGACGTCCTGCTGCTCGGCTGGGGTTCTACTTTCGGCGTTTGCGAGTCGGTGACCCACAGCCTGACGGAGTTGGGGTACAAGGTTGGTCATGCGCACCTGCGATACCTGCGCCCGTTCCCAGCCAATTTGGAGGAATTGATGAAACGCTTTCATACAGTGGTGATTCCCGAAATCAACAATGGGCAGCTCGTGAAGGTCATCCGGGACAAGTTCCTGCTGCCCGCAGTTCCGTTCAACAAGATTCAGGGTACGCCGATTGCGCACGAGGAATTGTTTGACTTTGTATTAAACTTGGTTGATAAAGATTGATATGGTTGATAAGGGGTGATAGCATGACTGCGCTGCGCCCTTATCAACCATATCAACCTTTATCAACCCATATCAACCATAAGAAAATGGCCATAGAATCCATTCCAAACGGGGTTCCTTACACCTTGAAAGCCAAGGACTTCGCCACCGACCAAGACGTGCGCTGGTGCCCTGGCTGCGGCGATTATTCCATCCTAAAACAGGTGCAGACCACCCTCGCCGACCTTGGTAAACTGCCGCACGAGACGGTCTTTGTGTCGGGCATAGGCTGCTCGTCCCGTTTCCCGTATTACATGGAGACTTACGGGATGCACAGCATTCACGGGCGTGCCCCGGCATTTGCTTCGGGCTTGAAGATTGCCAACCCAAACCTCAGCATCTGGGTAATCACGGGCGATGGCGATGCACTGTCCATTGGTGGCAACCACTTCATGCACTTGTTGCGCCGCAATTTTGATTTGAACATCTTGTTGTTCAACAACCAGATTTATGGTTTGACCAAAGGTCAATATTCGCCCACGTCGGAGGAGCACAAGAAGACACCTTCCACGCCGTTTGGTTCCATTGACCACCCGGTGAATCCCATCGCGCTTGCACTTGGTGCTGATGCTACTTTCGTTGCCCGCTCGATGGACCGTGACCCAAAGCACATGAAGGAGGTGCTGCAACTGGCCGATGCGCACCGGGGCACTTCTTTCATCGAAATCTACCAAAACTGCAATATCTTCAACGATGGTGCTTTCGAGGTTTTCACCGAAAAGGACTCCAAGCCCGACACGACGCTGTTGCTTGAGCAAGGGAAGCCGCTGGTCTTTGGCAGGGAAGGCGAAAAAGGCGTCCGATTAGACGGCTTCACGCCAAAGGTGGTTGACCTGAAAACCGACAGCTTCACCAAGGACGACCTTTGGGTTCACGACAATAGCGACCAGTTGAAGGCCAATATCCTCGCCCGCTTTTTCGACAACCCATCGGTGAATGCGAATGCGATGCCACGGCCTTTCGGCGTGTTCTACCAGACCGAGCGGCCTTGCTACGAGGAGCAGCTGCACGAGCAATTGGAAACGGCGCTGGGCAGCATGGGCGAAGGCAATCTGGACAAGCTCATTGCGGGAGGCAGCACTTGGGAGATTGCTTGATTTCCTTGGTTGATAAATGTTAATAAGGTTGAAAAGGGTTGATAGCACGAATTGCTACCAACCCTTTTCAACCTTATTAACATTTATGAACCCTTCTAATACTGACCCGTTGCGAGCATGACCAATGTACAAGCTTCTAAGGTTTCAATGCCCGCCTCGGAAGC
>JANPLH010000010.1:0-1977 GCA_031426435.1 Saprospiraceae bacterium
GAGCCTAGACAGGTTTTCAAAACCTGTCTAGGCTTGCCATACTCCGCACTCCGCCACCACCACCGCACCCCATACAAATCCTTCCTTCTATCCCGCAAATTCTGCACAGACCCATTCCTGTGCAGCTCCTTCAATAGTTCCAAATCAAGGTCAGAAATGAGAATCATCTCGGTATTCAGCGTAGCTTCTTCCTTGACGCCTGGTGGGTTGGGAGATAAAAACGGCGACTTTGTAATTAGCTAAGTTGCCGTTTCTGTTCATACCAAGGGGGTGTATGTCTCCTTAATCCACCAACTTGAACTCAATGGGCAAAGTCATCATTGCCCGGATGGGAGCACCCCGCAGCTTTCCGGGCACCCATTTGGGCATTTGCCTGACGACCCTTGCAGCTTCGGTGCCGCAACCGCCACCAAGGTTTTGTTTGATGGTGACATTGGTAATGCTGCCATCTTTTTCAACGATAAAAGTAATGTACACGATGCCTTCGATGCCGCCATCTCTCGCTGCTTCCGGGTAACGTATCGTACTGTAAATGAACCTCAGCAATTCCTTTTCTCCACCTGAATAACTTGGTGGTTGCTGTAACAGCACTTTTTGTGGCTCTCCCGTGCTCACTGGTTTTGGCGGTTCCGGCTTAATTTCAGGCTGTCCAGCTTCATCCGTGCCATCAGAGGGAGTAGCTGATGAGTTATTGGAATCGTCGGTTTCATTCTCCTCTTTTTTCGGCTCTTCAAGATTAGGTGGTGGTACTTCCTTAACTTCTTTGTCCTTCTTCACTTTGGGTTTTAGTGCATCAATTTTTGCCTTTTTTGGAGCGGATTTGGGCATTTCTGGCGGTTCTGGAAGGTGTTTTTCTGCATCCACATAACGTACATCTGTAAGTTCAACTTCCGTGATGTGTTCCTTCTCCGTTACTTTAAAACCTTGGAAGGCCCTAATAATGGTCTTCAAGTTTATGAACAATAAAAATAACAGGATAGCTATTAGAGCGGCCTTGGACATATTGGATGCATACAGCCTGCGCAATTGGTAGGCACCATAAGCCTTGTTGCGGTGCATGAACACAATATCGTCCATGTCGGCCTTGTTGAAGTCAAATTCCTTGTCCTGTAATTGACCCTCTGGTATGGTAGGCTGGTTCGGATTTTCTTTCATCACTTGCTTTTAGCACAAAACACTTAACACCGTAAATAGGCCAATTATTTTCTCATTGAATGAAGCAAATAGCATTTCCTTAATCATTTTGAGATGAATCGGCTTTGTGATTGAAAAGGCAAAATTGAGTAAGGTGACAATGAAATGGGAAAATAAACGTGGCCTGACAAACCATGTTGCTCAGTGCCCATCACTCGCCCTTTTCTTCCATTTTACCTCATACAAGTCCTTCCGCCTGTCTCGCAGGTTTTGCACAGAGCCATTGCGGTGCAGCTCTTTTAGCAGCTCCAGGTCGAGGTCGGAAATTAGAATCATCTCGGCGTTGGGGGTGGCCTCTTCCTTGATACCATTGGTGGGAAAGGCGAAGTCGCAAGGCGTGAACACTACGGATTGGCTGAATTGGATGTCCATGTTGTGCACTTTGGGCAGGTTGCCCACGCTGCCAGCCAAGGCCACATAGCACTCGTTTTCGATGGCCCGTGCTTGGGCGCAGTGCCTTACCCGGGAGTAGCCGTTTTGCGTATCGGTGAGGAAGGGCACGAAGAGGATGTTCATGCCCTGCTCGGCGAGTATGCGGCCAAGTTCGGGGAACTCCACGTCGTAGCAGATGAGGATGCCGATTTTGCCGCAGTCAGTGTCAAAGACCTTTAGTTCGTTGCCGCCACTCATGCCCCAGACCTTCACCTCATCTGGGGTGGGGTGCAGCTTTACAAACCGCTCCGATTCGCCATTGCGCTTGCAGAGGTAGCCGATGTTGTATAGGATATCATCCTCTACATGTGGCATGGAGCCTGTGATGATATTGATATTGTAGCTGATAGC
>JANPLH010000011.1:0-4598 GCA_031426435.1 Saprospiraceae bacterium
GGAAAGCCGTGCATTGATGTTAACTTTTACACCGATGCAAGCAGGTGATGCAACTGGGTCACACGGGTCACGCGGGTCGCTTTCGGTTCCTGCGTCCACAATCCCATCAAGGTTAACGTCTTCGGTGCCATCCAATATGCCATCGTTGTCGGTATCACTGTCCAGAGGGTTGGTTTCCGAGCCAGGGGTGTAGGCTCCGTTGTGGTTGGAGTCTTCCACGCCGTCAAGAATGAAGTCATCGTCGGAGTCGGCATCGAGATAACCGGTTTCACCAGAGTCTTGGATGCCATTACCATTGGCATCCTCCGTGGTATCTGACAGGAAGTCGTTGTCGCTATCGGTGTCAAGGTAGTTCGGGTGGCCGTCCCCATCGTCATCGAGGTCAGGCTGGCCGTTGTTTTGGCCAAATTGGCCATCGGTTAAGGTGCTGCCATAAGCAGAAGAATCAGTGTCGGCATCATCTTCTGGTTTCCCATCTGGGGTATTGCCGTCACTATCGGTGAAGATGGTTCCCACTCTGTCGTCGTTCAAACCATCCCCATTTACATCGGTTATTGTATCAAATTGGCCGTCGCCATCGGTATCGCTTGAGCCAAACCCGACTTCGGTAATGTCATTGATATTGTCGTTGTCACTGTCTGTGTCCTGATGGTTTGGTATGCCATCATTGTCAAAATCACCACCGTTGTAAGCGGAGCCGTTGCCGTCGTCATCATCGGGCAGGCCGTCGTTATCTGGCCCATCAGGGTCAGTGGTGATGAGCATTGTGTTCTCATAAACGTCGTTGAAGCCGTTGCCGTTGGCATCTACGAACAGGTCGTTGTCTGTTTGGCCGTTCCCGTTCGTGTCCACGCCACCCACTTCAATGATGTCCACGATGCCATCGTTGTCGCTGTCGAGGTCAATGAAATCTGGAATTCCATCGCCATCTGTATCTGGGCCAAGGCTTGGCCCCCCGCCGTTAAATACACCATCGTCATTGGTGACAAGCGCATCGCCTGGGTTGTCAATGCCAAACGTCGAATTATCATCTGGGTCGTAGGTGTCCACGAATCCGTCGCCGTCGTTGTCCTGCATAGAGCCTGGGTCGCCAGGTATCGGGTAATCAATCACACCATTGCCATCAGTATCCACGCCACCTGCCTCTATAAGGTCGGGAATGCCATCGTCGTCAGCATCGAGGTCATGGTAATTGGGTATGCCATCGCCATCGCTGTCGTGGTCATTGCTCAGTGGGTCGAAATCGTCCGATGCTGTGAGCGAAGGGTCCACATCATCGGCATCCACTTCGTTGGCAAGGCCATCGCCATCCACGTCCCAGTCAGGTTCACCGAAAGTATCAACGATACCATCACCGTTGGCGTCTTTGAAGCCAGCTTCAATGATATCAGGTATGCCGTCGTTGTCGGAATCAAGGTCAAGCTGGTTGGAAATACCATCGCCATCAAGGTCGCCAGGGCCTTCATCGTCATCAGGAATGCCATCGTTGTCATCGTCGAAGTCGAATGGGTCAGCTATACCATCGCCATCGTTGTCGTTTGAATTGTAAACAGTGATGATTTGCGTATGAGAGGTACTGTTGCCACAATCGTCCAACACAGTCCATTCACGAATAATATAGCCTTCGCAGCCATTTCGGTTGGAAGGGTCGTCGGTATAGGTGGCTTGTAATCCAGTGGCGCAGTTGTCATTTTCATTAGTCACATCACCAAGCAATGCCAAGTTGTTTAAGTCAGCTCCACAAGGCACCAAAATATCCGCTGGCGGCGTAAAAGTTGGCGGTGTGGTATCACGTAGGGTATAAATCTGGGTGAACGTTTCGTAATTGCCACATTCGTCCTTGACGTAAAACGTGCGGGTGAAAAGGGTATCGTTGACGCAGTCAAACCTGAATTCGCTGTCTGTAATTTGAAGTGGGGTCGAGACGTCGCAGTTGTCAATTCCCACAATTTCAACGCCAATGGTTGGTGGGGCTGGTATGGCGCTGCATTCCACCTCCTGGTCGAAGGGGATGCTGCCTTCCACGACCATATAGGTCAAGTCCTCGGCTGGGTGCGCTTGGTCGAGGTATTGCCATTCATCTAAGAAAACGCTAAAAGTAGTATCGGTGATGTTGTTTATGCGTACCATGCTTTCGTCTGCATCGTTCATGGTTACCCCGCCGAACACCACCACAGGATTGTGGTATTTGTGTTGTAGATTCACGGTAGCTCCGCCATTATTGAGGCTGAGTCGTCCAATTTCACCAATTATCTCTCCAACGGAATTCTTGAGGTCGCCAGAACCGCTTACATTCAAGTAGCCAACTGTTTCAAAACCATGGTTGGTTTCTGGGTCAAAGGAATTTTCTTCCTGACAGAAAACGACTGCATTTGTTGGCGTCAAGGAGTTTATCCGTAGGCTGACGGGATTGTTTTCGTTGAAGGTTTGAATGGTGCCTATAAAACCAGGATTTGGCATTGGCTGCGCAAAATTGATGGTCGCCAAGTTGCTGCTGACCAACTTGCTGCTTACTTCAAATGGCAATGCTCCGCTCACTTCTCCCTGCTCAATGGCTATCCAGGCAACGCTTTCATTGGCATGGGTGCCATCCTCGGCTTCTTCCTCCTGCAGCCTTAGGCCAAATTGTGAGGTGGAAACATTGCGCAAGCGGGTAACTACCGCTACGTCCTCGTTTTGGCTGACAACTTGCGTAAATACGATAGGGTTGGAGCCAAACTGTATGGGGAACCGAACGGTTTTCCAACGATGTGATACGTTTTCCATCACACCTGCCGCCATTTTTTTGCCGTTCGGCAATGTATAAATTCGGAAAATATCGGGTGCCGTATTGTCCTCGATGGTGATGACCTGATTGGCCGTGGCGTTGTTGCCGCAGTAATCGTAGGCCGTCCAAGTGCGGGTCAGGTCATAGTTATAAACAGAGCAGCTATCGCCCACCCCTTGCGTCGAGCCTTCATCCATGCCGATGGTCAAAGTATGGCAATTCTCCGATGCGTCTACGATAGGCGGAAGTGGTGCCTCTTCGTCGCAACAAATGGTAAGCCCGGCTGGCACATTTTGAAGTACTGGCACTACCACATCGGAGAGGTCAATGGCCACCATCCCAATTGCACAGCAACTTGTTCCATTGTTGCAAACCCGGTAGTAAAAAGTGTCAGAGCCACAGAACGAGAAATTGGGGGTATAGACGAACTCACCGTCATTGTCAATGTCAACGGAGCCGTTCAGTGGTGGTGTTTCTACCGTATAAATGGCATTGGACAAGTTGAGGTCGTTCGTTGCCAGAAAATGATAAAAAAGGATGCCAGGACAAGCATTGGGGTATAGATCATTGACTGGTTGCGGCAAGTTGGACAACCGCTTGAAAACTTCATTGCTATAAACATAGTCAAGGCATGGTGAGCGCCTTGCGCCACGCCGGTATTTGGAAGTAACACCGATGGTGCCTGGTGCATAGGTGTCGGCATTGGTGCCAGAGATGTCCGTCCAAGCCGACCAGCCTCCGCTACCGTTGGAGGTAGCTACCTGCCATTGGTATTCTTCAGTGCCGCCAACGCCACCAAATGGAGACGACAGGGAGGTGATAGGATTCGTGATTGGTGCTGCGCAAAGGTCTTCGTTGTCGCCGATGAGGCCGGCCGCCGAGAAGTTTCCAACGACGGCAATGGTGGTATCCACATAACCCGTACAGAAGTTTTTCTGGATGGCCAATTCCACGTTCTGGCCACCGGGGTTGCTGAAACTTACTGTATGCGGTCCGAGGCCGATGGCAGTGGCAGGTGTTGCGCCAGCACCAAAATCCCAAGCGTAATCCGAGAGGAAAGTATCGGTGGGAACTGCATGGAAAGTAAATGCATCGCCGGCACAGCCTTCTGGCTGCGAAACAAAAATATCAGCACTCAGCACTATCGGTGGTATGAGCGTGACCGCTCCCCAGCCATACTCGCAGTCGTCGTTGTCGTAACGCAGCACGATGGAGTAGTTGCCAGAATAAAGGCTATCAAAGTACAGCGGTTCGGTGTCCCAGGTTACCCCACCGTCAATGCTCGCCTCAACGTTGGTGCCTGCTGGATGTGCAGTGTTGATAGTGATTTCACCGTTGTTGATGGCACAGTCGGCAGGATGGACGAGCGAAGTGCTCGTTACCGCTATTTGCGGCCTGATATTGTAGGAAACCGTATCATAATCAGTACATCCATCCATATTGGTCGCTGCCAAGATGATATCTGTGGCAGTGTAAATAGCTGCATTGGGTACGTTGAAAGTGATGAGGTGTGGCCCTTGCCCAACGGCAGAGGATGGGATAGCATAAGGGCCAAAATCCCAAACATAAGTGGCTCCAACGCCCATATCCGAAGCCTCCAAAACATAGGGCGTCCATTCACAGAGGTAGCCTGTGCTGGATGGGCTGGTTACCAGCATTACATCAGGCATCGGGTCAACCCTTTTTATGACCGTATTTGAATTTATCCAAGCTGCACAAGGTGCCCGCCGGGCTTGCCTCCTGTACCAAGTAGTCATGGTGATGGCAGGGGGGTCGTAGGTTTCGCCGACCTCACCTGCGATGACCGTCCAAGTGGTGCCGTCGTCGGTGC
>JANPLH010000012.1:0-44056 GCA_031426435.1 Saprospiraceae bacterium
ACTACCTGCTCAAGCCCTTTTCTCAAGAGCGTTTCATCAAGGCCGTGAACCGGGCATCGGATAAATTGACCATCATTTCCCCTGCACCCTCCCGCTCCGAATTCCTGTTGGTGAAGGCAGACAAAAAACTCTACAAAATTGATTTTCAAGACATTAGCCATTTGGAGGCGTATGGTGATTATGTGAAGATTTTCACCAAAGACAAAATGTTGCTCACCAAAGAACGCCTTGCCAACATCGAGCAGCAACTGCCATCGGAGCAGTTCACCCGCATTCACCGCTCCTACGTCATTGCGCTTTCGGCCATTGAATTTATCGAAGGAAACATGGTGAAAGTAGGCAAAGAAAAACTGCCCATCAGCGAGAATTTAAAAGAGGAACTGTTGGAGAAATTGAAAGGTGGATAGTGGCTAAATCTGTTGCGCAGGTGTCATCCGCCATCAAACCTTGCTTGCTGACGGTATATTTGGGTGTAACTTGGTGTCCAATATTTGTACCATGAAAAATTGCCTTTGCCTTTTACTGCTCTTCCCCTTTTTGCTGGCGGCCCAAACCCCTTTCCCCGAACTGCCCCCCGTCTTTCGGGACGACGTGATTCCCCGTGTGGATATCACCATGCCCACCGATTCATTGGCCCTCATGCTTGAGCCTGGCAGCGAGTACCATTGGCACGCAAGGTTTATTTATGACAATGGACAAATCAGGGACACCGTCCAAAATATCGGCATAAAAATCAAGGGGAACACCTCTATTTGGGCCAACAAAAAATCATTTCGGGTATCGTTCAACACCTACGAGCAGGGGCGAAAATGGCAGGGCCTCGAAAAGCTCAACCTCAACGCCAACCA
Organism: Saprospiraceae bacterium; assembly: GCA_031426435.1. Lineage (GTDB taxonomy): Bacteria > Bacteroidota > Bacteroidia > Chitinophagales > Saprospiraceae > UBA6168. The sequence continues at coordinate 849 of JANPLH010000012.1, forward strand.
CCGTGACCCCGTTTCGGCACGAGCCAAGATATGCAGCGACCTGATGCGCTCGATGGGTGTCATCGGTTCCCGTGCCAACCACGTCAAGCTGTATGTCAACGGCAGCTATTACGGCCTTTATATCAATGTAGAACACGTGGACGAGCAGTTCGTCAAGCTGCGCTATGGAAGCGACGAGGGCAACCTTTACAAGTGCCTCTGGCCCGCCGACCTGGTTTTCAAGGGCAATAACCCCAACCTTTACAAGGAAGAATTTGGGGACCGCCGTGCCTACGAATTGGTCACGAACGCTGCCCTCGATGACTATTCCGACCTCGCCCAGTTCATCGCAGTGCTCAACAACACGCCCATCGCCGACCTGCCCTGCGAACTGGAAAAGGTCTTCAACGTGGACGCCTACCTGAAAACCCTTGCCTTCGACATCCTCAGCGGCAACTGGGACGGCGGCGCTTACAACAAGAACAATTTCTACCTCTACCACAACCCCGTCACTGACAAATTCGAGTACATCCCCTACGACCTCGACAACACGCTCGGCATTGACTGGCTGAGCGTGGGTTGGGTCACCCGAAACATCTACAACTGGTCGCCCAATGGCGAGCCTCGGCCACTGTACCAGCGCCTGTTGGCCGTGCCAGCGTACCGGGAGCGTTTCAGCTACTATATGAAAGGATACCTGCAAACGGTTTTCAAGACCGACCTCCTGTTCCCTTACCTTGACAGCTTAAAAGCGCTCATTGCCCCCGCCATTCAATCCGACCCCTACTATCCGCTCGATGATGGCTTCGATTTCACCGATTTTGAGAACGGTTGGCTGACCGACCTGCCCTATTTTCAGACGCCGGCAGGTGTCAAACCCTTCATCCAGGGCCGCCGCTCCAGTGCTTTGCAACAGGTAAACGATGTGGACATTGCGCCCAACCTGCACCGGGCAGGGCATGACTATTTGCCGTCGGCAACCAGCATAACTTTCGCTGCTGCCGCAACGGATGACCAGCAAATAGCGAACATGCAGGTCTGCTACCGATGGGCCGGCCAAGGGCAGTCCTGCCTCGACCTCCTCGACGACGGACTTAGCGGGGATGGCTCCGCCAACGATGGCACCTTTAGCCACAGCCTCGACCTTGCCGGACAAGCTGGCTTGTTGGAATATTACGTGGAAGCAACCGACAACACCGGGCAAAAAAGCCGCTTGCCCACCTGCGGCTGGCGGGTCATCTACGTTGGGGAAGCCGCAAGGCCGCTCGTGCTTAACGAATTCATGGCCAGTAACAACAGCTTCTACCCCGATGCGGCGGACGAGTTCGAGGATTGGGTGGAACTGTACCACCCCGGCCCCTCGCCTTTTTCCATCAAAACGTTTTACCTCACCGACAATGAAGCCGTGCCTGGTAAATGGCGACTGCCCGACAGCCTCATGGTGAAGGACGGCTACCGGGTTTTTTGGGCGGACAGCGACGAGACCCAAGGCCAGATGCACACCAATTTCAAGCTGTCAGCAGAGGGCGAGTACTTGGCGCTTTACCGCAAAAACGGCGACGACTTCTCCCTTTGCGACCGCTACGTCTTTGGCGAAGTACAGCTCGACCAAGCCATAGGCCGCCTGCCCAATGGCACGGGCGAATTCCAGCCCGTACAGCCTACCCCTGGCGCCATCAACCAGCCACCTACTGCCACGCAGGAGGCCGAAACACTCCGTTCCTTCTTGCAGGTTTTCCCCAATCCAGCGACCTCCCATTTGAGCATTTCCATTGTCTCCAAAACCGAATCCATTGTGGCGGTTGAACTCTTAGATGCAAGCGGCAGGCAGCATTTGCTCCGCAACGGATTGAACAGCCAGTCGGTCGAATTGACGGTTGACCCGGCGCTGTCAGGCTTATATTTTTTAAGGGTAAAAACCAGTGCCGGGCGGGTGGTGTGGCAGCGGGTGGTGATGGAGGGGGAGTAGAAATTGGAAATTAAGAAATTGGAAATTGAGGCCTCACCCATTTTCTTAATTTCCAATTTCCATTCACCGCACCCGTCGCCCTTTCCATTCGTATCGCTTCGCAATGTTCGCCCATGTACCAACGACGATGATATAGGCTACATGCCCCAATTGCGACCGCCAGTACCCTCGCATCAAATCTGCTCGCCCGAAGTAGCGGCACATCTCACCAAGAAAACGGTAATCCACTGCCGATTTTACCAGCAGCAAGCCCAGCGATAAAGCCAACAACTGCCATCCAAACCAGATGGCCAGCAGCCCATTCAGCAGGATGGCCCAGCAAAGCAGGAAGGCCACCGCCAGCCGCAGCGTGACTTTAAAATCTTCGTAACTCCTTGATTTTGAGCCCCATCGGAGCCGCTGGAAAAGGAAGCTGCGCAAATCGGGCTGCGCCTCGGTGAACACGGTAGCAGCTGTATTTTTGAGAAAAAAAACACCTTCAGGGTATCGCTTCGCAATTTTGTGGAGCAGCAACATATCATCGCCGCTGGCCAGCCCACCGATGCCCTCGAAGCCGCCAACCTCCTCGGAAACGGCCTTCGGATAAGCGAGGTTGGCCCCATTGCAAAGCAACCCGCTTTTTGCTTGGAAGCCCGCCCCTGTGACGCCCATCATCCCCAAAAAATCGAGCGACTGGAAGCGCTGGAGCCAATTGGCTTCCCGGTGGAAGTTGACGGGCGCAGCGATGAACTTCGCCTGTTTTTCCTCATAAAATGCGGCGAGGTGGAGCAGCCAATCCTTGGGCACTTCGCAGTCGGCATCGGAGCAGACAATAAGCTCGCCATTGGCCACGGCAATGCCCGCCTCGATGGCGGCCTTTTTGCCGAAAGCCATATGGCCATCTATACGCACCAGTTTAAAATTCACTTGCCTTTCGGCAAATTCTGCTGCCAGCGCCACCGTCCCATCCTCCGACCCATCGTCCACCACCAGCACCTCGAACAGCGCCGCCGGGTAGCTTTGCTGCGCAATGGAGGCCAAGCAGGCGGGCAATTTCACCGCTTCATTACGGGCCGGGACGATAACGCTGATTTTTACAGAAGGTGAAAAATGGGGTGGCACCTGCCATTCCGACAGCCTGCGCCATGCGCTCCAGTAACCATGGACAGTGCGCAGGTAGGCGAGGGCGAGCGCCAGGTTGAGGAGAGCCCAAGCTATGGACAACAGGTAGAACATGGGGCGAATGTACGATGTGACACCGAGAGCATAATCATCTATCTCTCAATCGGAACTCCTGTAAAACCTGCCATTCCTTCCCCATTTCCTGCTCAATCAGGCTAATCTTCTCGAACCTTATTTTGGCTGGAAACACATGGCTGGCGATTTGCTCAAAAATAGCGTCGGTGCAAGTTGAATTCCGTGGGTGCATGAGTGTGATATGTGGCTCGTGCCGCCTTGGGTTTTCGATGATACCCCGCAAAATGGCCGCTCGCAGTTGCTGGAATGGCGCATTGTCGCCGATGGCAGGCAGCATCACGCCCTTCCCTTCCGAAAACCGGGTGACAGGGCCAAAATCAACAGTGATGGCGGCCATTTCCAAATTAGCCAAGTTCTTCAGAACGGCTTCGATGGGCACCAGTTCATCTTCCCGGCAAAGGGTGACGTGGGCTGGTATCAGGGCATGTTGGGCTGGGTTGTGGGTGCGGCGGATGGCCTCGATTTGAGTGAATTCGGGGGTGGGGAGGAAGAGGGTGAGTTGGGTGCGGGTGGGCATTTCATTAACTTGCAATATTATACCTTCAGCTGGTTACTGATATTATTGACTTTCAATGATTTCATTTACTTGCTCAATTGTGACACTTAAGGCTTCCGCAATTTTTTCATTGCCCAAACCAATGCGATTAAAACCCAGGACAGCTTCAATCAGCATTTTATTTTTACCTCTTTTTTCGGCTCTTTTCTCGGCTAACTCCATCCTCCCCCTTTCATCTTGATCCCTCATGGCCGCATAATCATAAGCCTCTAGCTCTTCTTTTCCCCATGCATGTTTATTAGCATCTTGATAGGCGGCTTTCAAGCCTTCATCATCTACATTTTGTGGGATAACCGTTAAATTTTCAGCCTCTTTAATGAAGAATATCCACTTGTCCGTAATTTCAATTAATTCATTTATAGGCATATTGAATTTAGGGAGCTCAATAAAATAAAAGTCCATATCTTTTATTTTTCGCTCACCGTTTTCAACGTCGCAAACTGCATGATGAGATAGATACTTCCCATTTTCCGTGAAATTAAAATCGAATATCCCAATGAATATTACCGGTTTAAGCTTAGTATATAATTCACCGCTTTCGATTTGCTGCGAATATTCTTTACTGGCGTAATAAAGCAATCGCTTGTCCAAGCCATCAGGCTCGGCGACCTGCATTTCGATGATATAAGTTTTACCTTTTTTATCCTTTGCTTTTACATCTATAATAGACGCTTTTAGATTCTTAATGATAGGTAGTTGATATGGATTGAGAATTTCTACATCTTCAATGGTATCGTGGCCTTTCAACTTCATCACAGCGTTGAGAAAGGAAATAAGGATAATTTTCTTGTTTTCATTGCCAAAAATCTTCCGAAAAGCAATATCATTTTTTATATCGACAAATTGCATAGCTAAGATTTTTTATTGCAATAATACGAATTTTTGACCTCAAAATCACGCTGAAGTTATCAAGAAATCACTCCCCAAACACCTCCCTCAACTTCGCCGTCAACTGCTCGCCCCGCAAATTCCTCGCAATGATTTTCCCTTCCCGATCTACCAGCACGGTATGCGGGATGGAAGAGACGCCGTAAAGTTGGGCGGCTTCGTTGGCCCAGCCTTTCAGGTCGGAGACGTGGTTCCAGACGAGGCCGTCCTTTTCGATGGCCTGAAGCCAAGGGTCACGGGTCTTGTCGAGGCTGACGCCGAGCACATCGAAGCCCTTGGCGTGGTAGTGGTTGTAAAGCTCGACGACGTGCGGGTTTTCCCGGCGGCAGGGGCCGCACCAGCTTGCCCAGAAGTCAACAAGCATCACCTTGCCCCGGAAGTCGGAGAGCTTCACGGGCTTACCGTCCCGGTCGTTCATTGTGAAGTCCGGGGCCTCATTGCCACTGATGAAACTGGCTGACATTTTCAGCAATTGCGCCACTTGTGCAGCTGCTTCAGGTGCTGTTTTTTGGTATTTTTCCACGTAACGCTTGGCGTAGGTGCCGAGCACTGGGCTTTTGGCGGCTTGCAGGCCACTGATGATGCCGCCCATTGCGAGCATATACGTGCGGCTGTCGGCGGGTATTTGCGCCAGCAGCTTGTCCATGAAATCACGTTGAACGGCCTCTGGGAAACCAACGCTGGATAGCGTCTGCGTCCAACTTTTCATTTGCTCGAAGACCCAGGGCATGTAATTGTAGTCGGCGTCCTTCCAGTCCACAAACTTGAAGTATTGCGTAGCAAAATACTCCAACTCGGTCATATCCCCGCTGCCGTGGATTTGGTAGCTGGCGTAGGTATTGATGGCGGCCACCTTGCCGAGGTAGGGGCTTACTTTTTTCAGCGAATCCAGGTAACTGAGGCGGCGCTTGTCGAGGTCGGCGATTTTCAGGATGATGCTGTTCGTTTGGTCAACATTGCCTGTGCGGTCGGCGGCCTGCATTTGTTGCAGCAGTTGTCCGAACTCGTTTTTATGGTTGTTCAGCTTGTTTTTCACCACCTCATAGTTGCGGTTGAGGTCGGAATCGGGCAATTGGGCACCTTGGAAAGCATTGCAAAAGCCGTTCAGCGTCAGGTTGTTTTCCGTGCCGAGGATGACGGGCTTCATGTTCTGCGCATCGAGGCCCACGTAGTAAAACCGGGGCGAGGAGGCGGGCATGTTGAAGCGGTAGGTCGTCCAATCGGTGGTCTTGGCGGACTTTACGGCTTTGAAGTTCATGCCGTTGAACTCGAAGAGGAAGATGGAGTCCACTTTCTCGCAAGCGTTCACATTGCAGGTGAGATTGACCTCTCCTTTGTCCGCCTCAGGCGAAACAAATGCGAGGCTGAACAGGGCGAGCAGGGCTGCGGAAAACGTAAGTGCCAAGGATTTCATGGTTGAAATTTTTGAGTAAAAACATTAGACCCTTCCGAAGAAGGCATAAAAACGCCAGCAAAATTAAGGGTAAACGGCGGTAAACGCAAAAGCGTAGTAATTAATGAATTCTTAATGAATTCTCTGGCCTCCAAACGCTGCAAAGAAAAGGCTCAATTCGCCATCCTCCCGCCCTTCAGCTTCAGCACCCGCTGCGTCTTGGCCGCCAGTTCGTGGTCGTGGGTAACGAGGACGAGGGTCGTGCCAGCCTCCCGGTTCAGGTCGAAGAGCAGGCGCTCCACTACGTCGTGGGTTTCGGGGTCGAGGTTGCCCGTCGGCTCGTCGGCGAAGAGGATTTTGGGGCTGTTGGAAAAGGCACGTGCCAGTGCCACCCGCTGCTGTTCGCCGCCAGAAAGCTGTGCCGGATAGTGGTCGTGGCGGTCGGCGAGGCCCACCCTGCCGAGCAGTTCCATCGCTTTTTTGGCAGCGCCTTTTTGGCCTTGCAGCTCCATTGGCACCATCACGTTTTCGAGGGCAGTGAGGGTGGGTATGAGCTGGAAATTTTGGAACACAAAGCCGACGTGCTGGCTGCGCACGGCTGCCCGCTCGTCCTCGTCAAGGTCGTCGAGGCGGATGCCGTTGAGTGTCACGGAGCCGCTGCTGCTGCGGTCGAGGCCAGCGCAGAGGCCGAGCAGGGTCGTCTTGCCGCTGCCCGATGGGCCAACGATGGCGAAGGTCTGCCCCGCTTCGATGGTGAAACTGACGTCGTCAAGTACGGTCAGGGATTTGTTGCCGGATTCGTAGGTCTTGGTAAGTTGATTTACTTCGAGCATAAAAAAGGTTCCAAGTTTAAGGTTTTTGGTTTCAGGTGGGGTCAAGGTTGGTGATAACGCAAAAGTAGGGCGACAAGTTGAGGCTTTGATTTAAAAGATAGCCGTCTGCCCGGTTTTGGCGACCAGTGCCGATGGAACGTCGGCAGGGTTTGCAGGCTTGCCGATGTTGTACTTGCTTCTGATTTCAAAAATCAACCGATTTCATCGCCATGCGCCGAATGGACTGCTCCGTACCCTCCCCTATCAGATCGAGCAGCGGCACCCAGCGGATGTTTTTCACCTCCATAAAATTGGCGTTCAGGTCCTTGCTATTGGCTTGAAACAAGTAGCGAAGGTCATAATGAAAATGCGCTGGCTCGTGCCCACGTGCTGGGATTTCATGCACGTCCACATCGAAAAAAAGATTGGAAAGCAGGGTCAGGCCGCTCAATCCGCACTCCTCGGTGGCTTCCCGCAGGGCAGTGTCGGCCACGGTCTTGTCCGTTTCGTCCACATGGCCACCGGGCTGCAGCCATCGGTCGAGCTTTTTATGGTGAATGAGCAGGACGTGTTCCCGGTTAGGGCTGAGCACCCATGCCGACCCTGTGACGTGTCCAGCGAGGTTGGAGCGTTGCCAGAAGTTTTGGTTCATTTTAACGAACTCAAAAATGTCGTACTGGAACTTCATCTCCTCTTGGAAATTGGTTTTGTACGCATCCAACCCCATCAGCATCATCAGGTTTTTTATCATAAAGAATATTGATTATCAATTACTTGTTGCTCAAAACCCGACCGTCACACCCAGCAGGAAATTGCGGCCAGCTTGGGGATAATAGCCTATCATCCTGTAAACATTGCCAAGTTCCCGTGTGATATATGGGTCGCCAGTGCTGTAATCATTTTGGGAATAAAAACGGTAAGTCCATGCGTTGGAAGAGTACCGAGAGTTTAACAGGTTTTGCACAAGGAGGTTAAAGCTCAGCTCCTTGCAAAACTTAGGTCGCATCACATAGCGCAGCTGCGCCTCACAAGTATTGTAAGCAGGAAGCATAGCAAAAGGGCTGGAGGTATTGTCCATCTGCTGTTTGCCCACATGCTTCAAAGCCAGCGATGCGGTAAACCCCAGTCCATCATCAAGGAAAGAAGGGGAAGCCGCCCACGTGATTTTGCAGAAGGCCACCGATTTCGGCGAAAATGCAATGTCGGTATCGGAGTAAATGGTGGAACCTTGGCTGCCGAAGTCCCAGTTGTCGGAATATCCGGTGAACTTCTTGATTTTGTTGATGCTCAAGGTGGCGTTGGCATCGAGTATGAATTGCTTGCTAAGAAATATTCTTAAGGTAGTCTCCGTGCCGAGCCGATAGCTGTTCGCCACGTTGGTGCGAATAGCGGCCCCTGTGTCGTTGATGCGTCCTGTGAGCACGAGTTGGTCTTTGTAAAACATCTGATAAAAGTTGAGGCCAAAATCAAACTGCCTCGCCCGATACCGCCATCCCATTTCCGTATTGTAGAGCCGCTCCGGCTTGGGCTGCATATCCGTGGGGGCGTCCACAAAATCGTCCCGGTTAGGCTCTTTTTGCGCTACCGCAAAGGAAATATAGAGGGAATTCATCAGGTTGGGTTCGTAGAAAAGACCTGCCTTCGGGTTGAAAAAGTCAAAATCGGTATTAATATATCGGTAAATATAGTTGGCGGGGTCAGTCCTGTCCTCAGCCTCTACATTGTACCTTACACGACGGGCTTGCAGGTCAATGAACCCGTGCAATTGGGGTGTCAGTGCCAGTTGGACCTTCGCAAAACCATTGAAATCCTCCTTTTCGCCCCCATCGTCATAATACCGTTGACCTGGCGTGTAAACGAGGGTCTCCCCGTTGAAAGAAGATGCCATCTCAACCGTTCCGTAATGGTCGCCATTGTAGCGGTTAGCGGCAACGCCAAACATCAACTCAACACGGCGGTTGGGGCTTTGATAGTTGACAGAACCAATGCCGCCGTAGAAGTGGTTGTCTAACCATTTTCGCCTTACCAAATCAATAAACCCGAAAAATATCGGAGGGTCAAAATCTACCTCGTAATCGAGGTTAAGTTGACCACGCTTGTACTCCTCATAAAACCCCAGGCCCCTCGTATAATGACCTGTCAAATTGAAATGCCAATTTTTCCCAACTTGTTGGTTGTAGATAAGCTGAGCATGCGTTTGCCGATAGTCGTCCACTTGGTTTTCATAAGGCTCGCCAGGCTTCTCCATGCCAGCCGGGTTGTAGCTGCGCAATGAGTCTATGCCAATATACTGCGCTGGCACTCCGTACCAAGCTTGATAAGTGCGCTCGTCACCATGCAGCACCATGCCCCGCAGCGTGAACTTTTTGCCGATATAAGCTGGTGAAAAATAGGCTGACCGCAGCTCGGAACTGGCCCGGTCAATAAAACCATCGGAGTTGATGAGGCTGCCACGGGCGTCCACCGTGAAGCCTGTTTTAGTGGCCTTAGCATTTTTCCCAATTATTCCAGAACCAAGTTTTAAGCTCACCTTATGGGTGTTGAATGACCCCGCCGTTCCAGCCAACTCGATGTATGGCTTTGCTTGCAACGCATTGGTATTCAGGTTGATAGACGCCCCAAACGCCCCGCCGCCATTGGTCGAGGTGCCCACTCCCCGCTGTATCTGGATGCTTTCGGTAGAGGCCACCACATCCGGCAAATCCACCCAATAGACGCCCTGCGACTCGGCATCGTTGAGCGGTACGCCGTTGATGGTCACGTTGATGCGGCTGGCATCGGTGCCCCGTATGCGCAGGCCCGTGTAGCCCACGCCCGCCCCTGCGTCGCTGGTCGTCACGATGGAGGGCGTGGCATCGAGGAGGTATGGCACGTCTTGGCCGAGGTTGCGGGATTGCAGGGCATCGCTGCCAACGTTGGTATAGGTGAATGGCGATTTTTCACCAGCCCGCACCGCCGTCACGGTCAGGGTTTGCAGCAAGGTGGCCGATGCTTCCAGTTTTATCGGGATTGGCCCAATGACTTCTTCTCCTACTTCGACCGGGCGTTGGTCGGTTTCATAGCCTACGAAACTGGTACGCAGGGTATAAATGCCTGACTTCTCCATCACTAACTCAAAATTGCCCTGCGCATCGGTCATTGTGCCTTGCTTGGTTTCGAGCAGCAATACACTGGCACCGAGGAGCGGTTCGCCCTTTTCGTCCGTGATTTTGCCCGTGATTTTTTGTGAAAAAACAAAAGTGGAAAGCAGCAGGCCCAAGCCTGCCAAGAGTAACTTTTTCATCGTGTATTTTTTTGTGTGAAAAAACCCACCAAACAGTTTGCTTGGTGGCACGATGGGTTACCAATCTAAATGAAGTGCTGCCGCAATGCAGGACTCAGCTTCATTTCCCTACCCGGCATTACCCGTGCAGGTTCGATGGGTATAATCTCAGCCTTTGTAAAGGAAATTAGAAATTAGGAAACTAGAAATTGTTTGTACTTGCGCAATTTCTAATTTCCTAATTTCCAATTTCCTCCTTAAGGGCACCCCAAATGAGACGTGATGCAAAGGTAAGCACTTGCCTTGATGTGCGGTGCAAATGTCGCCAACTTGCATTTTTTTGTGTAAAGATGTACCAACAGCTATTTTTTGCGACTTTTGCATAGCTCCTATTTTCAATGCTTTAAACCTTACTTGCACACCTAAACCCTTATGACATCGAAAGCAAAGCACAATCTGCCCAATCGGAATTGGCAATAAGATTTGATTTGACACTCAGTTTCAAATTTGTCTAAACGCACATCCTACACTCGCTGCTCGGCATGTGTATTTCCATTTGGAACACCATAATTTGGTCACACTAACCACATCCAGTATGAAGAAAAAACTCAACACTGTTTACTTCCTGTTTATCACGTTGCTAATTGCCTACTTCCAATTGTCCAATTCCGGCAACCCAAACAACGGCCATACTGGTGCTCCGCCTACCGGCAACACCTGCTCCAATTCAGCGGGCGGCTGCCACTCCGGCCCCACTGGCCTTGGCACTGTCACTATTAATGGTCTGCCCTCATCTGTGACGCCGAACACCATCTACCCCATTACGGTCACCATCGAGCGCACCAACCCAGATAGGGAAATGGGCGGTTTCCAGTTGGTTGCGCAGCAATCAAACAGCAACAATGCAGGCGAACTCGACAACCCAGGCCCATCTTCCACAGTGGCGCTTGCCGGTGGAATATACTATTTCGAGCATGCACCAGCAGCCTCGTTCAGTGGTAATACCATTACCTACACCGCCGATTGGACAGCCCCGGCCAGTGCTGCCAATGGCCCCATCACCTTTTATGCCTGTGCCGTGCTTGCCAACGGCAATGGCAGCACCACTGGCGATTGCATCGTAACGGCGACTGCCTTAACCACGCTTTCGGGCGGCGGGGGTGGGGCCATTACAGTGAACGTCACGGGCGACAATGTGAGCTGTGCCGGAGGCAATGACGGCTCCGCAACGGCCTCTGCCTCAGGTGGCGGCGGAGCACCCTATTCCTACTCCTGGTCGAATGGCGGCACCTCCGCCACCATCAACAACCTCTTCGCTGGCACCTACACCGTCACTGTGACCAATGGCGCAGGTGGGAGCGGCACTGGCTCCGTGACCATCACGCAGCCCCCAGCCCTCACGCTCGCCATTATTAACCAAAACAATATCACTTGTTCCAACCCAGTTGGCTCGGCCACTATTAGCGCTAATGGCGGTACAGGTGCCTACACTTACATTTGGTCAAACGGGCAATCTGGCCCCACAGCTACTTTCAGCAACCCGGGTAGCTATGTGGCAAGCGTCACGGATGGCAACGTATGCCAGACCACGACCAGCGTGAACATCACTTCCAATACAACGCCCCCAGTAGCAGAAGCGGGTCCAGCGGCGACCATCACCTGCACCGCCCCACAAGTGCAGCTCAATGGCGCTGGCTCCAGTACCGGAAGCAATTTCCAGTACCTCTGGACGACCGCCAACGGCAACATCGTCAACGGGGCCACCACGCTCACTCCGACCGTGAGCGCACCTGGCACCTACACGCTCACCGTCACCAATATTTCCAATGGCTGCACCAATACCGACTTCACCGTCGTGGGCAGTAATATCGCCCTACCCACCTCCAACGCAGGAGCCGATGGAGTGCTGACCTGCTCTATTGCGCAGCTGCAACTCAACGGCAGTTCGTCCTCCTCCGGGGCCAATTTCACCTACCTCTGGACGACCGCCAACGGCACCATCATTGGCCCAGCCAACACGCCTATCGTAACGGTTGGTTCAACAGGTACTTATTGCCTCACCGTCACCAACCTGAGCAACGGCTGCTCGGCCACCGATTGCGCCAGCGTGACCAGCAACACCACGCCGCCCGTGGCCAATGCAGGCAGCGCCTCGCCGCTCACCTGTACCACCACGCAGGTGACGCTAAACGGCTCGGCTTCGTCCTCCGGCAGCAATTTTAGTTACCTCTGGACAACCACCAACGGTAATATTGTCAGCGGCGCAACGACGCTTTCCCCAGTGGTGAACGTGGCGGCTGTCTATGTTTTGACCGTCACCAATAGCGCCAACGGCTGCACGGCCTCGTCCAGCGTCACCGTCACCTCCAACACCACCCAACCAACGGCCAGCGCTGGCCCCGACCGGGTGCTCAATTGCAACAATATCTCTGTTGTACTGGACGGCTCCGGCTCGTCGCAGGGCGGGAATTTCAACTACCTCTGGAGCGGCCCAGGCATCGTGTCCGGCGGCTCCACGCCCACGCCGACTGTGAACGCCGCTGGCAGTTATATCATCCTCGTCACCAATACCAGTAACGGATGTACGAAGACCGATACCACTGCCGTTGTGCAGACACCAGCGCTGGTGGCCGCCATTCCTGCTTCGCAAAATGTGCTCTGCAATGGGGCAACCACAGGCAGCGCCACGGCGGCGGGCAGTGGCGGCATGGCACCCTATGCCTATGCCTGGTCGAACAGCGCAACCACTCCGCAAATAACAAACATTGCCGCAGGTACCTACTCCGTCATCATTACGGATGCTGACAATTGTACGGCTTCGGCCAGCGTGACCATCACCCAGCCGCCAGCACTTGCTGCCAATGCCTCCGCCACGGGCGAAACCTCGGTAGGCGGCAACAACGGCACGGCCACGGCCAGCCCAACGGGCGGCGCACCCGGCTATACCTACGCATGGAGCAACAATGCAACAACACAGACCATCAGCAACCTTGCCCCCGGCAACTATACCGTCTCCGTGACGGATGCCAACAATTGCATCGCTTCGCAAACCGTGACTGTGGCGAGCTTTAGCTGCGCTGGTGTCGGGGTGAGCATGGCCTCCACCAACCCAAGCTGCAACGGCGGCACCAACGGCACGGCCAGTGCCACGCCCGCTGGTGGCAACCAACCTTATAGCTACGCCTGGTCGAATGGAGCAAATACCAGCAGCATCAGTGGCTTGGCGGCGGGCAGCTACATAGTCTCCATGACCGATGGAAACGGCTGTGTGGTGACGGGCAACGTGACACTCGTTGCGCCTACGGCGCTCAACCTCAGCTCGCAAGTGAACAACGTGGCCTGCAACGGCGGCAGCACGGGGTCTGCAACTGTGACAGCATCGGGCGGTACGCCCGGCTATACTTACGCATGGTCGAACGGTGGCATGGGCGCTACGCAAACCAACCTTGCCGCAGGCAGCTACACCGCCAGCGCCACGGATACCAACGGCTGCACGGCCAATATCCAAGTGACCATCAGCCAGCCCCCGGCATTGGCTGGCAACCTGACCGCCTCCGGCGAAACGGCCGTGAATGCCAATGACGGCACGGCTTCAGTGGCCATGTCGGGCGGGGTAGCACCTTACACTTATGCTTGGAGTAATGGGGCCAACACGGCGAGCATCTCGGGCCTTGCACCGGACAGCTATTGCGTCAGCACCACAGACGCCAACGGCTGCACCTTCACGGGCTGCACGACGGTGGCACAGTTTGGCTGCGTTGGGCAGGCATTGAGCATCGCCAACGAAAACGTGAGCTGTGCGGGCGGCAACGATGGCTCGGCGCAGGTGACTGCCACAGGTTTTACACCACCACTTACTTATGCTTGGTTAAACTCCTCTGGTGAAATAGTGGGAACAGGCAGTTCACTCGGCAACCTCAGCGCTGGCGCTTATGCCGTCAGCGTAACGGGGGCAGACGGTTGCGGCAGCAGCCAAAGCATCACCATCACGCAGCCCGATACCTTGACGGCAGCCATTTTGGAACAAAACGACCTCGAATGTGCGGGCGGCAACGACGGCTCGATAACGGTGCTGGCCAATGGCGGTACGCCCAATTTTGACTATACCTGGTCGAATGGGGCCACCACGCCAACAGTGACGGGGCTTGGTGCAGGCACCTATACCGTCGTGGTCAGCGATGAAAACGATTGTACGACCTCCGCCAGCGCCACGCTCATCGTACTGCCCGATACGGAAGCGCCCATTGCGAAAGCAAAAGGAACAACCCTCACCTTGCCAGCAAACGGCACAGCGACCATTGACCCGCAAAACATTGACGATGGCAGCACGGACAACTGTGGCATTGTTTCCAGAACCTTGAACATCTCGGAATTTGGCTGCGATGATATCGGCGAAAACACCGTGACGCTGACCGTAACGGATGCCGCTGGCAATACCTCCACCGCTACTGCGATTGTGACCGTGCTGGATGAAATAGCGCCGAGCATCCTTTGCCCACAAAACATCACCGTGGACAATGGCAACTGCTCACCCACCGTCAACTATACCACCCCGACCGCTACCGACAATTGCGGAAGCGCTGCGGTTTCGTTGGTCAGTGGCCCGGCGAGCGGAACCGCTTTCCCAAGCGGCACCTCCACCGTCACCTGGACTGCCGATGACGGCAATGGCAACTCGTCCACCTGCTCCTTTACGGTGACGGTCATCAGCAATTTCACGGTGAGCACGGCCTTCACTGCACCTATCTGCTATGGCGACAGCAACGGCACGGCCTCGGCCACTGGCCTTGGTGGCACGGCACCTTATACTTATGCTTGGGACGACCCTGCACAGCAGCAAACGTCAACGGCCACGGGGCTTGAAGGAGGCACCTACCATATCAGCGTGACAGATGCACAGGGCTGCATCGCCGTACAAACAGTGCAGTTGGTGGAGCCACAGGAAATCGAAATCACGGTGGACAGCATTGGCCTCATTGACATCAATTCCAATCAGACGGCATTCGTTAACGTAACGGTGACTGGCGGCACGGGCAACTTGTCCTACCAATGGAAAAACAACAACACAGGCGAAGAATACGATGTGGAAGACTTGGAAGACCTGACCGTTAGTGCCTATTATACCTTGGTCGTCACGGACGAAAATGGCTGTGAGGCAACGGTAGATGTATTCGTGCCAGGCGCAGATGCCACCAACGAAGCTGAAATGGCCCGCCGAATTACCCTCGCACCCAACCCAGCGATTGGGCGGGTATTCTTGAACTTCGACCTCGGACAAGCTGCGCAGGTTGGATATCAAGTGTTTGATTTGGCAGGCAAAACTGCTATAACAGAACAGCGGGCAACCGTTTTTGCGAAGCAAAGCTTTGAACTAAACCTGACTGACATTGCACCGGGCGTCTATCTCGTGCGGGTCATCGTCAATGATGTGGTCGTGGTGAAGCGGCTGGTGGTGGTCCGATAAAACTGGCTGAAAATTGTAAGTCTAAAACGCAGGCGGGGTGCGCAACCTTGCCTGCGTTTTTTTATACCGAAAGGTACCCGCCCGAAAGGTTTATCAGCTTGTCGAAGCCCATCTCGTGCATCTTGCGGCAAGCGTTGGCGCTTCTGACCCCGCTGCGGCAATAGACGAAATAGGACTTTTCCTTGTCGAGCTTGGCCACCTGTGCCGTGAAGCTGGGGCTTTGAAAATCAATATTGACGGCATTTGGCAACTTGCCCGCTGCTACTTCGGTAGGAGTGCGCACATCGAGGAGGATGGCATCGGGCGTGGCCTTGGCCTTGTCGAGGAAAGCCTGTGCGGTGAGGCTTTCGTAGGCGTTGTTTTTAAACAGCGACTTGAAAAAGCTGAACATGGACGGATTTTGATTTTGGAAAATAAGCGGCAAAAATAAATTGAACCGCAGCAAGGCATGGGGACAAAGGTCACTTAGGCTGGCAATCTTGCTAGTTGGCCTTCGGCCAATGGTTAGATGGTCTTTATTCTTGGGTCAAAGACAAAACCTTCGGTTCGCAGCAATTTAATCTTTTGAAAATCAGGGTGTTGCGGGTTGAACAGGTAATTCTGTTCCGCAGGGATAATAGCCGAGGGCACGGCCAAAACGGCGCTCTTCATCCCATCCAGCCAAGCATCCCCAAGCTGTTGTGTAATAGGGTAGGATTCAAACTCGTGCCAGCCATCCGGCAAGTTTTCTGCTTGTATGCTTTCGATGAGAACATCATCCGGTACCTCGATGACCATCGTCTTGAACAAATGGTTCAGGCCCCGGCTGTTTCGGTGCACGACGTTTTCAAGGCAAGCCAATGCCCGTGTGCCAGCAGAATAAAGCACGAACCGGCCACGGCTGTTCCAGCGGGCAGCTTGGCCAGATGCGGTCAACGACTGCGACCATTTTTCCAAAACAATACGGTAAACGAGCATGGAAGGAGAGTTTAGGCCGTTGCGCCGTATTCTATGCGGAAAAGCGCTTCCATGACCATGTCAATACCTGTGGAGGTACTCAAAAGCTCCAGCGGAACCTGCCACCCAAGGCCATATTCCGACTCTTTCAACCAGCTGTTGAACTCGTCTCTATTTCCAAAAATCTCTATGCCTTTTTTATAAAGGGCTTCCAATTTAAGGATGGCTTCCCCTTCCCTTGGCGTAAGGGATTTTGCCTCTTGCGCATAGCGCTGTAAGGTTTTGAGAGATAGCCCCAAAAACTCCGTGGCGAGCCATTCCCTGGTGAGGCCAGTAAAATCTGCCAACCCAAAAAACCGCAAGCTGCTAACCCCACTGCGGCTGGTGCTCACAATGTACGCTGGCTGATAAGCAATATCATTGACCATGTTTGCTGTGGCGGGCTCTTCGCTGAGGGCTTTGTATGCCCGTGGCTTTTTGGAGACTGCTTTTTCGGTGCTTTTTTCTTTTTTCATTTTTTATGGACTTTTGTCCCACAAAGTTAGACTTTTTTCTTGGTTTTCAAATTTTTCCTTCATTTTTTCTCATTTTTACTTTCACCTTTGCACCTGCACCCAGCGCATACCCATTCTTTGCTTTGCAATTTTGAACAACACTGACCACAAATCAACGGAACTGGCCCGACTGTTCTACCTTGAACTGACCAAGGTGGACTGCAATACCGATTGGACTCCCGCCGCCAAGGCCGACGCCCTTGCCCGCCTGCTCGAACTGCTATTCTTGGAAGTGACCAAGGCCGAAGGCATCCAGTTTACCACCCTGTTTGCCCGCATAGCGTATGCTTGCCATCGCCACCAAGTGGAAAAGCGTGTACAGTATTGGGTACATTTTTTTCGCAAAAAAATGCGCTCCGGCGTACCAGAAAAAGAGGCAAAGGGTGTGTACGGCCTTGGTCTGCGGGCCGTTATCGAAAGCATCGAAGGCTTGTATGGTGTGGCTCCCCCAGCGGAAGTCCAAGCTATTTTACCCAAAAAAATCCCCTACACCTACGCCGAAGTACAGGTCAGTGAGCGCCGCCAACAGGTGCGTGTCATTGCCCTTGCCGACGACGAAGAGAACGACCTGCTCCTCGCCCAAGACGAAGATAACCCCTCGCAACTCATTGGCATTCAATACAATATACCCGACCGCAATGAAAACTTCGGCCCCACAATCCGAGAGATTCGCAGCACGTTTGGCTTTCCCGTAGTCCTCAGTTTGCTCGATGTACAGGTTGTCGAGAAAACTTCAGCAGTCCCCCAATCCGAAATCCGAAATCCGAAATCCGAAATCCCAGTTTACCGCCCCCGTGCCATCGTCGTAGAACCCGACTACCTCCTCGACGTGTCAACCGTGGCAAACTGCTACCAAGGGACGAGCGCCGAGCCGGTAGTGTACCTGCTCCAAAAATTCCTTCCCGTGGCGCAGACAAAAGCCATGCTGCTCGGCAACTGCGCCAACTTTTTTTTGGATGAACTGATGCACAACCCCGAAGCTAATTTCAAAGAAACCTTCCCGAAGGTGTTCCGCACCAGCCCGCTGGCTTTCTCGTTGCTTTCTGACACCGACATCCGAGAGATTGCGGAGCAGTCGCAAAAGCACTGGGTCACGCTGCAAGCGATGGTGCGGGCGGGCATGCGGAAGTTCGACATCGAACCGAAGGAGTGCTATTTGGAGCCTAGTTTTTACGATGAAAAACATGGCTTGCAAGGCCGCCTCGACGTTTTTTACAAAAAGGAAAACCGCAGCACCATCATCGAGCTAAAAAGCGGCAAAGCTTTCATGCCCAACCGCCACGGTATTGGTGCCAGTCATTTCATACAGACCCTGCTCTACGACCTGATGGTGCGCTCCGTCTTCGGCGAGGAGGTGGAGCCAGCGAGCTATATCCTTTACAGTGGCTTGGAAACCAATCAGTTAAAGTACGCCCCTCCCATTGTTGCCGAACAAAACGAGGCACTGCAACTCCGCAACCGCCTTGTGGCCATGGATCGCCGATTGGCCGCCATCACTGGCGAAAATGTGGCGCAGGTGCCGCTTTTGGAGCGCATCGCCCGCAGCCGTTTTCCCCATCTGAAGGGCTATTTGGCAGACAGCATTGGCCGTTTTGAGGCCACCTACTCTGCGCTCGGCGGCTTGGAGCGGCGCTATTTCAACGCCTTTACCGGCCTCATTGCACGGGAACACCAACTCGCCAAAACCGGATCACAAGCCATCGGCAATGCCAACGGCCTTGCCGCCCTTTGGCTCGATACCCCAGCAGAAAAGGAGGCCGCTTTCGACCTGTTCAAGTCTCTGAAAATCAAGGAAAACCGGGCGTTTGAAGATGAACCCATCATTATTTTTGAAAAAACCGCCGACACCAGCCCCTTGGCCAATTTCCGGGTGGGGGATATTGCGGTGCTTTATCCGGGAGAGATTAGACAAGAGACATTAGACAATAGAAGTGGCAGTGCAGGTTCGCAGTCCCCATCTAATGTCTATAGTCTATCATCTAATGTCTTAAAAAGCCAGATTTTCAAAGTCACCCTCCTCGAAATCACACCCGAAACCATCACCGTCCGATTGCGCTACCGACAGTTCAATACACTGGTTTTCAAGGAGTTCGAGCAATGGAACCTCGAACACGACCTAATGGACTCTGGCTACAATAGCCTCTACCAAGGGCTGTTCCGCTGGGCCAATGCCGAGCCTCGCAAACGTGATTTGCTCTTAGGCATTTTAGCTCCGCAAATGCCACCTAGCGATTCATACCCCATACCTCATACCTCATACCTTAATTCTTCCCTGACTGACGAACAGCGTACCATCCTCTCCAAAATGCTCTCCGCCCCCGACTATTTCCTGCTCTGGGGGCCGCCTGGCACGGGCAAAACGAGCCAAGTGCTGCGACATTTTACGAAGCATATTTTTGAAAACACCGACGAAAACCTGCTGCTGCTGGCCTACACCAATCGGGCCGTGGACGAAATCTGCGAGGCGCTCGACAGCCTCGGCCCAGCAGTGAAGGACGCCTACCTGCGCATCGGTTCCCGCTACTCCACAGGGCAACAGTTTGAAAATCAATTGCTTGCAAAAAAAATAGAGGACATCACGACCCGAAAGGGCTTGAAGGAAGTGCTCGAACACCACCGCATTTTCGTGGCAACGCTGGCCTCTTTGTCCAACAACCAAGAATTGTTGCAGCTCAAAAAATTCAGGCGGGTGGCCATTGACGAGGCATCGCAGATACTGGAGCCGGGCTTGGTGGGGCTGCTGCCGCAATTCGAGCAGTTCGTGCTCATCGGCGACCACAAGCAACTGCCCGCCGTGGTGGTGCAGCCGCCCGAAGCCTCTGCGGTAACTGACGAACTGCTGCACGGCATCGGCCTTCAAAACCTGCGCAACTCCCTCTTCGAGCGCCTCTACCGCCGCTGCACCGAGCAGGGCTGGCACTGGGCCATCGGCCACCTGAGTCACCAAGGCCGCATGCACGAGGACATCATGCGCTTCCCCGGCGAGCATTTTTACGAAGGAAAGCTCCGCATTTTGCCGAAGGAAATACCCGCTTCGCAAAAACAGTCCGAACCGCTGGCTACACAAACCATTGATAATCAAGTCGGTTGGCAAGCTATCGTGCAAGGCCGTCGCATCGCCTTCCTCAACACGCCCGTAGACCGCCAAAGCCCCAGCCGCAAGACGAACAGGCATGAGGCGGAGTTGCTGGCGCAATTGGTGAAGTATTTTCAGTCGGCAGTTGGCCCCTTACAGGGTGACAAAGAGCAGTTGGCAGCAGGGGAAGTGCCAAGTATTGGGATAATTACTCCTTATAGAGCGCAAATCGCTCAAATACAAGAGGTTATGCTCCGAGAAGGCGTTGATTGCGCCAGCATCACCATTGATACCGTGGAGCGCTACCAAGGCGGGGCGAGGGACATCATCCTCATTTCGCTCTGCGTAAATGCCGCCTCGCAAATGGAAACGCTCGTCTCCCTCTCCGAAGAAGGCGTTGACCGCAAGCTGAACGTAGCGCTGACAAGGGCACGGGAGCGGGTGGTGGTGGTGGGGAATGAGGAGATTTTGCGGAGGAATGAGGTGTATCGGAGGTTTATTGAGTGGGTGGGGTGAAGGGCGGCATCTACGCATACAGCCGCCTGCGTTGGCTTTGCGGGTTGGGCTTTGGCAGCATAGGCGACCATGCATTGTTCGTGGTATTTAAATTTCATTTATTTCTTCATCAGTCAGGTCCGTACACTTTTTTATTATTTCATTACTTATATTGTTCTGTTTCATTTGCCGTGCGATTTTGATTTGTTCTTCTTTCTTTGCTTTTGCCAATCTTAATCTGTCCTCCGTCTCTCTCAATCCAGCATAGTCGTATGCCTCCAATTCTTCGGGAGACCATGCTTGAATATTTGCCTGTTCATACGCCGCTTTCAGTCCGGGGTCGTCCATACCTTCTGGAATAACTTCAAGATTTTCCGCTTCCTTGATGAAAAATACCCACTTTTCAACGAGGGTTTTCAAGTTCTTTCTTTCAACATTAAATTTCGGAAGTTCGATAAAATTGAACTCCATGTCTTCCATAATCCGCTCGCCAGTCTCGACATCCAAAATCCGATGCCTGCTGATGTACTTCTGATTCTTGGTTAACGTAAAATCCAAAATGCCGACGAAGATGGTCGGATTGAGTTTGTCGTAAAACTCGCCACGTTCAATCTGACTGACATATCCCTGCGAAGTATAGTACAATACCCGCTTGCTGAAACCCAAAGCATCCGCAACCTGCATCTCGACAATGAACTCCCGACCACTTTGGTCCTTCGCCTTCACGTCAATGATGGTTGCCTTCCCGTCCCGAAACTTCGGTAGTTGGTATGGGTTCAGAATGGTTACATCCGTGATTTTATGCTTCTCTTCGAAGTCAAGGATGGCGTTCAAAAAGGAAATGAGCACTTCCTTTTTGTTTTCGTTGCCGAAGATTTTTCGGAAAGCGATGTCATTCTTTACGTCTGCGAATTTCATATCAAACAATTTGGTGTAAAAGTACGAAAATCGCTTTGCCCTCTGATTTTTTTATCCTTCAATTTTTTGGGTGTTAACCAAGCCACCCCCTTCTTCAGAATTCCCCAAGCGGCTACTTAACCAGAGTATGACATAAACCAATGCCATTCGAGCAATTTTCTTTGTTGCCTGTTCGTCAGTGTCGTTTGTATTTCTGACAAAGGCAAAGTAGATGATTGCTGCTACAAAAAGTAAGGCAATAAGTGAAGGTATATTATTTTATTTATTTTGGTTTTGATTGCCACGAACGTTAGTATATGCGTAGTGCGACTATTTAGTGTCTGTCCATTTAGTCAGGGATGTTGGAATACTCCTCTTGAATCTGGACAGACACTAATTAACCGCATAATTCCAATCAATTCTAAAACAATTTCAAAATGAAAAATATCATCATTACAGGTAGCAGTAGCGGATTCGGCTTCAAGGCTGCCAAAGATTTTGCCGATAAAGGCCACCAGGTTTTTGCCACCATGCGTAAATCCAAATGGTAAAAATGCAGCGGTAAAAGCAGAATTAGAAGGTCATTTATCTCACATCAAAGTAGTGAATATGGATGTAACCAACGATGCATCAATAAAAAAGCAATAGCGAGTATTCTTTCTCAGGCGGGGAATATCGATATCCTTATCAACAACGCAGGGATTATGTACCTGGGCATTACAGAGGCTTTTAGTGTGGCGCAGGCGCACCATCAGATGGAAACCAATTATTATGGTGCGATTCGGGTAATGCAAGCAGTTTTACCTTTCATGCGCAATGCAGGTTCAGGTTTAATCATCAATACCTCTGCCTTGGTAGGTCGTATGTCGCCTCCGTTTTTCGGTACCTATACCGCTACCAAACACGCCTTGGAAGGCTACACACAAGCATTACGATACGAGGTGTTGCCTTTTGGTGTTGATATTGTCATGGTAGAACCGGGGCCTTTTGGCACAGGACTTTTGGCATCAGGGCAAGTTCCTGCACATAGTGAAGTTTTAGAGACTTATGGCGAATTGGCTGGTGTTCCTACTGCTATGGGCGAGAACTTTGCTCAAATGTTACAAAGCGATGGTGCTCCTGACCCACAATGGGTTGTAGATGCCTATTTGAAACTGGCTGAAATGCCATTTGGTAGTCGTCCCACAAGGACTGTAATTGGTATTACTTGGGGTGTTGATGAAATCAATGGTTTAACACAACCTATTCAAGATAGCGTGCTGAAAGAAATGCAACTCGATTCGGTTTTGGGTGGTGTTTCAGCCTAATTATTGAACTTTAGGATCATTTTTATAAAATCACAAGGTTTCGGCTCTTGTGATTTTTTTGGGGATTACGGTTTTTTAAATTGGCTACAACAAGTGCTTGCCGCAACTCACAGAACGAAAAACCCTTGAAAATCAAGAACTTATCATTCCGTGGTAAACCCCAAACCTAATCCTCTCAATACTTCACAAAGTCAATTTACCCTTTTTCTCCCAATCAATTCCCATTTTCTGCCATCCCCAATCAACTTTCCGCCCCAATACTTTCCTCCCCCCTCCCAACGTTCCACTCACCTTGTACCTTTGCAGAAAAAACGAACATTGTCCTGATGAAAAAATACAGCTTGCTTTTTGCCCTTTGTCTGCCCATTCTATTTGTAGCTAATATCAAAGCCCAAACCGTTTACGGCGAAACCATTGAAGGGCTGGAAGGGCGCCTCAAGGCCGACACTACCCTCTACGCCCGCATCGGGGCGAGGCTGCTGGCTGGCGACTCCACGCTGACCAACAGGGACTTGGCCGCTGTCTATTATGGCAATGCCCTGCGCCCCGGCTATAATCCCTTGCAAGAAGAGCGCATCCTCGATGCCATGAACACCCTCGCACGGCGTGACAAATACACCGAGGCGCTTTCGCTTTGCGACAATTTTTTGAAGAAAAACCCAGGCTCGCTGCCCGCTTGGCTGGAGCGGGGTTACACTTGCTGGCTCATGGAGGACAGCATCCAAACCGTAGAAACCTACCAGAAATACTATCAATTGCTCGATGTTCCACTCAAAAGCGGAACGGGCGAGTCCTTCGAGCAAGCCATTGTGGTGGCCAGCTTGCGGGATGTGGAATTGGTGGTGGACAAGCTCGGTTTCGTTGCCAAAGACCAGTCGCTGGTGAACAGAGAAGGCCCCACGGGGGCAGGCCAGCGTTTCCACATCGTGAAATGCACCAAGGATGGCGACAAAACCGTGAATCCAACCTATTATTTCAACGTAGAATTGCCTTTGGGGCGGGGTATGCAGCAGTCGCTGAAGAAGAAGGGTTAAAAAATGCCTTTGTGTCTATGTGTTTGATTGCTAAATTGTTTGGTGGGCAATGGCCCCTTCACAAACACATAAATACACGAACACCTAAACCCATTTTTAAGTATGAAAAACATCAACATCCTTCAAATCGGCATCGGGCCGCTCGGCATCAAGGCGGCACAGTTCATCGAGCAGCGGGCGGGCCTGACGACCATCGCAGCGGTGGACAAAGCAGCCAGCCTCGTGGGGCGTGACCTCGGCGAGGTTTGCGGCAGCGAAAAGACGGGCGTTCAAATCCAATCGAGCATTGCGGAAGCGATAAAAGAACTAAAACCAGACGTGGCGGTACTCACCACCGTGTCGGACATGGAGCGCATCGTCCCACAAATCGAGGAGGTGCTGGCGCACGGCATCCCCGTAGTGAGTACCTGCGAGGAGTTGAGCTTCCCGTGGAAAACGGCCCCCGAACTCGCCCACCGACTCGATGAAGCGGCCAAGGCAGCGGGCGTGGCGGTGCTTGGCACGGGCGTCAATCCTGGCTATTTGATGGATGCGCTGCCCGTGTTTCTCACAGCGGTATGTCAGGACGTGCAGTCAGTGACCGTCAGCAGATTCCAGAACGCACAGTTTCGGCGCATCCCTTTCCAGAAAAAAATCGGTGCGGGGCTTTCATTAGACGATTTTCAAAAAAAGATAGCCGATGGCTCGCTGCGGCACGTCGGCCTCACCGAAAGCATCCACCTGATTGCAAGCCGTATGGGCTGGGAATTGGACAGCACGGAAGACATTATCAGCCCCGTTGTTGCGGAGCAAAATATCGAAACGGACGCCATGAGCATACCCAAGGGCCATGCTACGGGAGTACGGCAGGAAGGCAACGGCTATGTGAACGGCGAGGCGAAAATCCGCTTGGTGTTCCAAGCCACGGTGGGTGAAAAGGAAAGTTACGACGAGGTGGTGATTGAAGGAACGCCCAATGTCCGCTCAAAAATTGAGGGCGGGGTGAACGGTGATGTGGCCACTTGCGCCATTACCTTGAACGCTATTCCTCAGTTGTTGCGGAGCAAACCAGGGCTTCAAACGATGGTGGACATAGCGCCGGTTTCGTTTTTTGGGTAAGCGGTAAGGCCACTGCACACGGCCCTGACTGCAAACTGCCAACTAATCAATCCTCGTCACCGTTTCCACAAAATCCAATTTTTTCAAGGTTCGCATCACGAGGTTCAACTGCTCCCGGTTTAGCACCAGCAGGCTTATTTTCCCTTCGTAATAGCTTTGGTCGCCGCCCTCGATATGGAAAGATTTGATGTTGACGCCGAGTCCGCCGATTTCCTTAGTCAGTCGCTCGATGACGCCGATTCCCTCGTCCACGCCCGTGATTTTCAGTTCAGCCACGAAGGTCGTGTCGGTATTGGCGACCCACTCTGCCTTCATTACCCTGTAGCCGTACTTGGCCAGTAGGTTGGTGGCGTTGGAGCAATTGGTTCGGTGGATTTTCAGGCCCTCCTTTGCCGTCAGGAAGGCGAAAATATCGTCGCCCTGCACGGGGTTGCAACAGTTGGCGAGCTTGTAATGGTACAGTTCGGCAGGCTCGCCGTTGACGAGGATTTTGGTCTTCGCCGAAATCTTGCCCCTTGGCTGCTCCGGCTTTTTATCCGGCTCGGCGACGGCGGGCGCTTCCTTGACGATTTCCACCAATTTTTGGTCCTTGACATCGAAGCCCTTGAAGGTTTCAATCAGGTCAATTTCCTCCGTGGCAATGGCGAAGTAGAGGTCAATATGGGAGTTTAGGCTGAAATATTTGACCAAAGTCTCCACGCCCTGGTCGTAGTTCACCTTCATGTTGTTGAACTTGCGCTGCAACGCCTCCTTGCCCAATTCGCCTGTTTTGCGGCGCTCTTCCTTCATGGCGTTGCGTATCTTGGAGCGGGCCTTGCCCGTCACCACGATTTTCAGCCAGCTTTCGTTGGGCTTCTGGTTTTTGTCGGTGATGACCTCCACCTTGTCGCCCATGTTGAGCTTGTAGCCCATCGGCACGATGCGGTTGTTGACCTTCACGGCACGGCAGCGGTAGCCGATGTCGGTGTGGATATGGAAGGCGAAGTCGAGCGCCGTGGCACCTTTGGGCAGGTTGATCATGTCGCCACGGGGCGTCACGGCGAATATTTCCTCAGAATAAAGGTTGTTCTTGAAATCGCTGACGAACTCCAGCGCATCGGAGTTGGGGTTCTCCATGAGGTCACGCACTTGGTCGAGCCATTTTTCGTAAACATCGGGCTGGTTATTGATGCCCTTGTATTTCCAGTGTGCGGCAAAGCCCCGCTCGGCGATTTCATCCATGCGCTCGGAGCGGATTTGCACCTCTACGAACCGCCCGTCGGGGCCGATGACCGTCGTGTGCAGCGACTCATAGCCGTTCGATTTTGGCACCGTCACCCAGTCCTTGAGGCGCTCCGGGATGGGCTTGTAAATATCGGTGACGATGGAATAGGCCGTCCAGCAAAGCGTCTTCTCCCGGCGGCGCTCCACGTCGAGAACGATGCGCACGGCGAAAATATCATAGACCTGCTCGAAGGGGGTGTCCTTGCTTTTTATCTTATTGTAAATAGACGAAACCGATTTTGCCCGCCCGAAACAGCGGTACTTCAAGCCCGCCTCTTCCAGTTCTTGCTGGAGCGGTGCCAAGAATTTATCAATGTACTCCGCCCGCTCGTCCTCGCTGGCGTTCAGCTTTTGGTTGATTTCCTCGTAAGTCTCCGGCTCCATGATTTTGAGGCAGAGGTCCTGGAACTCCGAGCGGATATTGTAGAGGCCGAGGCGATGGGCCAGCGGTGCGTAGATATAGCTGGTTTCCGCCGCTATTTTCAACTGTTTGTGGCGGGGCATGGCGCCCAGGGTACGCATATTGTGCATCCGGTCGGCCATTTTGATGAGCACCACCCGCACATCAATGACGAGGGTGCTGATGACCTTGCGGAAATTCTCGGCCTGTGGGCTTTCCGAGGTGGCCGTTCCATCCAATTTGGTGAGGCCGTCCACGATGAGCGCCACCTTGTCGCCAAACTCCGCCTTGATTTGGTCAATGGTGTAATCCGTGTCCTCCACCACGTCGTGCAACAGGGCGCAGACGGCGGCAGTAGGCCCCAGCCCTATTTCTTCGATGCAAATAATCGCTACCTCGATGGGGTGTGTGATGTAAGGCTCACCCGACTTTCGGCGCTGGAGCGCGTGCGCATTGGCGGCCAGCTCAAAGGCATGGCGCATTTGGTCGTGGTCCTCTTTGTTCAACTTGTCGCCCAAGGTGCGCAATAGCCGCCTGTACGCACTGTGTATGAGTGCGTGGTCTGCTTGGCTAAGTTCGGCAACGAGTGGTGGTGGCATGAAGCGATGGTGGTGGTTGAATTGGTTGAACTGGCTGAATTGGGGGTGAGGCGGTTAAATTAAGAGTTCAACCCTTCAGATTCGTCAAGCCGTATTTATGCCATACAAGGTTTGTTTTCCGACTCAGAACAAAAGAAGCTTTGAAATTTTATTTCGCCCTATTGGGCAAAGTTAGCGCTTTTTATAGAAAACAATAAACGGATACAAGCAGGACAAGCAATAACATGCCGAAAATGGCAGCAGAATATGGTTGAGCGGATTCGAGAATAGACTAATTTTCCATTGCCCAGAAAGCCTTTATCTTTAAGGCTTAATATGGATTTCTGGCATGGATTTCACTCCCATTATATCAAAAAAATTCTACCAAGATGAAAATCGTCGCCACCTGTCTTGCCCTCCTGTTCCTTCCTTTTTTGCTTGCTGCGCAAACGGAGACTACCGTGAAAGTGCCACGACTTTCAAAAAAGGAGATTGGCCAGTCAGGTTGCTCGGCCTATTTCCCAGAGGGGATCTCCGATTTTGAATTGACGAAGTCGGAAGATGGCTCGGATGTCTATACCGGCGAGGTGGAAGTGGACGGCGGCTACCTATTCAGTTGCATCACTGTGAAATTTGGCGAGCCGTTTACGGACTCATCGCCGGAGGAAATGGAGGAGCTGCTCATCAGTTATATGGAGTTCCTGCAAACCAATTTCGAGATAACCGATGCTGCGGGCGTTGGCAAGGGCCACACCCTCGAAAGCGCCCCTGATGCTCGTGGCGTAATTGATTATTGGGAAGACGACGAGGGCATACAGTTTGCCGTAAAAGGCTGGGTGAACCAAAAGGCGCTCGGCATTATGTTCGTTTACGGTATGGGCGAGTACCCGCATTTCAATTTGCAACAAATGTACCTGGATGGGTTCAGGTTTGGGCAGTAGCACACTACTGGACATTTTTCACACAAATCCCACAACGACACCACGTTTTTAGATTCAATGTTTTGAAAACCAGTGCGTTGTGTCGTAGTGGGATTTGTGTGAAAAAAAAATTCGATTAGTGTGGGGCAGTAACCCATTGCGCAGCACCTACCAACTCCTCACCTCGTGCGGGTACCGAATCTGGTACTCCCGCTTCACCATCGTCAGCATCATTTCCCGCAACTGGTCAATATTTTCACGGTTGGCGGCGGAGATGAAGATGCCGTCATGCTGGAACTGGTTCTTTAAATTGGCCAGTAGCTCCCGCTCTATTTCCTTCTTCATGCCACTGTCCAGCAGGGCGTCGAAGTTTTTCTCCCGGTAGATATCCATTTTGTTGAAGACCATGAGGGTCGGCTTGTTGCGGGCATCGAGTTCATCCAATGTCTCGTTCACGGCGGTGATATGGTCTTCGTAATGGGCGTGTCCAATGTCCACTACGTGCAGCAGGATGTCGCTTTCCCGCACCTCGTCCAGTGTGGACTTGAAGCTCTCGACCAAGTGGTGCGGCAGCTTTCGGATGAAGCCGACCGTGTCCGAAATCAGGAAGGGCACACTTTCCAGAACCACCTTGCGCACCGTCGTATCGAGCGTGGCGAAAAGCTTGTTTTCAGCAAAAACGTCTGACTTGCTCAACACGTTCATCAAGGTGCTCTTGCCCACGTTGGTATAGCCGACGAGCGATACCCGAATCATCTCGCCACGGGTCTTTCGTTGCGTAATGGCCTGTTTGTCAATCTTTTCGAGTTGCTTTTTCAGGACGGCGATTTTGTCCCGGACGATGCGTCGGTCGGTCTCGATTTCCTTCTCACCGGGGCCACGCATCCCGATGCCACCCCGCTGGCGCTCCAAGTGCGTCCAGAGGCCCCGGAGTCGGGGCAGCAGGTACTGGAGCTGCGCCAGTTCCACCTGCGTCTTGGCTTGGGCAGTTTGCGCCCTTCGGGCAAAAATGTCGAGGATGAGCGAGCTTCGGTCCACGATTTTTACCTTCAAGGTGGACTCCAGCGTGGAGACCTGCTTGCCGCTGAGGTCGTCATCGAAGATGACCATGTTCACCTCCTCGTGGTCTTCAATATACTTCTTGATTTCATCCAACTTGCCGCTGCCGATAAAGGTGCGGGGATGCGGGTTGGGCAGCCGCTGCGTATAGCGCCGGACACACTTCGCCCCGGCAGTAAGCGCCAGGAACTCCAGCTCGTTCAGGTACTCCTGTACCTGATCCTCGGTTTGCATGCCGTAAATGACACCGACGAGCACGGCATGTTCGGTCTCTTCTTTAAGCCCCTTGGCTACGTCGGTATTTAAATTCCACTCTTTATTCATAAAGGATTGAAGGATTGAAGGCGTGAAGGATTGAAGGCTTGAAGGCTTGAAGGCGTGAAGGATTTGGGAAGTGTCCCCCCATTCAATCCTTCACACCTTCAATCCTTGCGTCCTTCAATCCTTTTTCCCCCTGATGTGCCTTTTGCTTTTGATGAAATGGCCAATATTTCATCGGCTTCGTTTTGAAGTCGCTTTAATTCGATGTAATCAATTTTGAATCCAGCACCTTCTATCATTTCGAGCCAGAAATACTGATTCATCGGCTTCTTCAACTACGATGCATATTTTTGAATAAAACTCGGCCTGAGACCTCCCTCTGCACGATGCCCGATAATTAGCTGCGACAGAGGTTGACGATTTGATGATTTGATAAGAATAACCCTCGCTGCTTGGTCTGGAGGAAAAGTACGGCAAAACTTGATTACATCTATTGCAAACTGCTTTGTCTTCTTTTGAAACCAAGCGATGAATTCTTCCTTGGATTTAAAAACTGGTTTTTCCATAGTATATGAATTTTGTGTGTACAGTTGCACGCCTCCATTCCTCCATTTCTTCAACCCTTATGAAAAAGCAGAACAAGTGCAAGTTGTACGCCCCCCCCCATTCAATCCTTCAATCCTTCAATCCTTCAATCCTTCCTCACTTCCCTACCCACTCCTGCGGGTTGAGCCTTGTTTTTTCTTTCCAGATTTCAAAATGCACCTCGGAGGTGTTGGTCTTGGCATCGGTGCTGACCCTGCCGAGACCCTGCTTGATGGCCACTTTGTCGCCCTTTTTCACTGAAACTTCTTCCAGGTTGGAATAGACGGTGTAATAGCTGCCATGCTGCAAGATAACCATATAATCGAAACCTGGGATGAACTGTGTGCCCACCACCGTGCCTTCGAAGACGGAGCGCACCTGAGCGCCCTTGTCCGTTTGGATGTCAATGCCGTTGTTCACGATTTCGATGTTCGGAATCGTGGGGTGGGGCTGCCGCCCAAAACGGCCAGTGATGACCCCGTCCTTCACGGGCCAGGGCAGTTGGCCCCGGTTGCCCTGGAACTCGCTGGAAATGCTCGCCGCTTCTGGCGTAGCAGATGGTTTGGCCGGTGCCTTGCCGGGCGTGGTGGGCGCCGAAGCCGCTGCACTCGCTGCCGCCCGCTCTTCCCGCCGTATCCGCTCCATTTCATCCCGGATTACCTTTTCGATGGCCTTGTTCAACTTGTTCGCAGCGGCCTGCTTGTCTTCGAGGTCATGTGCCAAACGGGCTTCGTCGCCTTTCAGTTCCTCCAGGAGTTGGTTCTTGGCCTCCATTTCCAAGCCCAGCATCCTCGATTGGCGCTGCTCGGTGGTCAGCAGTTTTTCTTTTTCCTCCTTCCGGTCTTCCAGCGAACTGATTTTGTCGAGCAGGGTCTGCTGCGTTTCCAGGATGAGCTTGGCCTGCCGCTGTCGGTAGCGCTCGTATTGCCGGAGGTACTGCCAGCGCCGGAAGGCGTCGTTGAAGCTTTTTGCGGAAAGCAAAAAAAGCCAATCGCTGCGCATGAGCTTCTGCCGGTAGGCGTGGCGGGCGATGTTCGCATACTCCTGTTTCAGCCGCTCGGTGTCGTCGCTGAGGGCCACCACCACGGTAGCAGTGCGCTCGATATTGTCGAGCAGGTAGCTCATTTCCGCCTTCAGCGTCTCGACGAGCTGTTCCCGTTTGTGTATCTGCCGTTGCAGCGTCACGTAGCGGGAAAGCGTGGCCTCCTTGTCCTGCTTGGTCTGCTTCAACAGGCCGGAGGTCTGCTCGATGTCCCTCAGCAGCTTCTTGCGCTTTTCCTCTAGGTCTTTTCTGGATTGCTGCGCAATGGCTGCCCCCGCCAGCAACAGCAGCAGCAGGAACGGGATGATTTTATTGTATGAATGGGTCATTTCAAAAAAAATCCTGAGAAAATCGGCAGCCAAGTTAGGCGGTAATATGAGTTGCCGCCTACCTTTTCGCCACATATCAAACCACGGCTTGATATGAAATCTGGTACAAAAGAAAGGAACTCCCGTGAAACGGCCTAATATGTCCGCAAGAGCATGTTTGGGATTTTGAGTTTACAGGTGCTGCCGCAAGAGGTGGAAAGGGCTTGGCAGGGGGCGGTGATAGAAAAGCCGGGGCGGGGTTTGGTTTTTTCTTGGGCAGCGAGTAGATTTGCTGGGTGTTGGAAATGCGATGGGAGATTTCGGAAACTGGGGATAGGGGACAAAAACCGGGTTTCGTATTTTACTTAGTCGCAACTGTTGAGGGAGATAGGAGACTTTCCCGAAAACGAGTAAGTAAAGACGCAATGCGGGTTTACTTACTCGTTTTCGGGAGTGCGGTTGTTCTTGCCAACTAAAAAAGAAAAAATATATAATATAATATGACCAAAACCGAAAAGACACATTTCAAAGCCAAGCAATTGGTCAAGAGGTATTTGGTAGATTATATCGAACAAACCGACCACCCCACTTTCAAAAAATGCCTTCCATTAATTGTTCAAGAACTTGAAAAAGAGGCTTCGACGGGGGACAAGATTGATTTCATCGAAGTTTTGATTTCAGACTTGAAAGAACATCAAAAGAAGCATCAAGAGACCTGCCCCGAAAAAGAGAAAGGCGGGATTTGCTACTTTGATGAACACTATGAAGCCGCTTTTGCCTTTTTGCAAAAACAGAAAAAGGAACTGATTTTGAGCCAAGAGACGATGACATTTGACGAAAAAATCAGAGCGATTTTCAAAGAACTTGCAACAAGACCGGAGCGAGCGGGCGAACTCGAAGAAATATTAAGGGCTTGCGATATTTCCTACATCCGCAGCGACCTTTACGAGTTCATCCAGTATTTCAAAGATACCAAAATGGTAAATACCAGTAGGATAACCAAAGACGGCCTTGATATAATACTAAACCAATCGGGACTGGATTATATAAAAAAGCCAAACACACCGCCACCCGCCGAAAAAAATATAATAATAAAAACAGAAAATTATAATAATTCGGTGGTGGCAAAAGGCGAAAATATAAATCAATCAGGATTATCGTTCCACCAAGAAACAACAATTCCAAATACCGATGAACACAACCAACCGAGGCAAAACGCCACAGCCAACGCCCAAAAGCCAGCATCGCCAACCAAGAAAATACAGATTTGGCAGTTTGCATTAGCAGCGATAGGAGTACTAATAGCCTTAATCATGCTTTATTTAAAATTAAATGAAAAAATCTAAACCACATTTTTAAACAATTAAATCATTCAAAAAATGAGTAAAAAAGGTCTAACAAATGCTCCAAGTACAACGGGTAAGCCATCAGGCGGCGGAAGGGGGAATAACCCGCCAGCACCACCAAAGCCAACGCCAAAACCTACCCCACCACCTCCAAAAAAAGGTAGTTGAAAAGGCAAGAACAATGCATGGTCGCACAGTGCCGCCGAACAGCCAACCCGCAAACCCAACGCACTGCGGCACGGCAGTAAGCCAACCGTCAGCGGCCCGGCTTTTTTGCTTTTAAAATATTGCATCATGAAAAAATTTATTTTACTCATTTATGCTGCTACCGTATTAACGACCTGTTGCGATGATGATAGCCCCAAGCCCATGCCCATCAACACCTGTATGGAAGGGCTTGCAATGTACACAACACCAGACAAAGAGGTTGAGGACAGTCTGTTTGTTTTCTGCACGGACACCTGTTTTGTTGACTGCCAAGAGATATTTTCCGATGCAATCCCCTTTGACTACACCTATCCCTGCTTTAAGCCCAGTGACCCGGAGCAGTTGGCTTACTTCAGGTACGATAATGTGAATTTTGCACTTGGCGCTGAGATTTGGGTTGTGGATTTCTGTAATGGAACAAAGAAAATGATAGCAAACAACGGGTTTTACAGCCTTGATTGGAGTATCAAGGATTGGCTGATTTACACTGGAACTGACCAAAACATCTGGAAAATAAAGTCCAATGGTGATAGTTTGACACAACTTACTACTATTGGAGATTATAACAGGGATGCTAAATGGAATCTTGATGGAACTCAGTTTGTTTTCCAACGGCAAATAGGTTCGGAGGGCAATTTTTATATTGCGAATGAAAACGGAATTATCGTTGATACTATTGAAGAATTGGCTGCATCTGGATCTTGGTCATGGATAGATTCAAATAGGATATGTTACATGGTGGCCCAGGTAGGCGCTAGCCCGCCAAGGTCTTTAATGAAATACTACAACATAGAAACACAGCAAATTAAAGACTTACATGGCTTAAGCCTCGCTGGCACACTTGATAGTGCGGTTCGTGCAACGGCACCATTAATAAAAGAAAACAGCATTATATGGTGCGGTAGGGGGCTGATAGGCAAAACCGACCTTAATACGGGAGATTTTACCATTTTAAAGAAAAGGTTGAACAATGAATATTATAAGAATATGGCGATAAGGCCGGGCAGCAACGAGATTCTTATCAATAAAAATATTTTGAACAATGTAGGCTGGTGTTATTTTGATAGCGAGGTGGAATTTTATATAATTAATAGTGATGGGACGAACCCAAGGAAGATAATACTGCCTCAATGAAATAAGGAAAATGGCATGAATAAATAACTTCAGACCTTGCGCCCATCCCGATAGCTATCGGGACGACGCACGGCGGCACAGCGTCCATCCAACCGTCCCCCCCTCTCAATCCACCCTTTCATACCCCTTCGGCACCTCGAACTTCATTTCCTGCGGCACGTTGGTTTCGATTTTCGAGAACTCAATCTGCACCTGCATCTTGCCGAGGTCAGGGCTGTTCAAATTAAAGTTACGGAGATAGGAGAATTGTTGCTTGTCCTCCAATTGGCGATAATCGGCGGAGGTGACCTCCATGCTGCGCTTGTTGCGGAAGTCGTCCACCAGGAAGCGGTGGAGCAGCATTTCGGGGCTGTTGAGCCAGTATTTGGCGTTCAGGCTTTCGGTCTTTTGCGCCAGCGTATAACGGGTGGAGTCCACGCCCGACTCGGTTTCTTTGGAGAAGAAAACGGGGTTGCCGAGCAATATGGCCTGCAGGCCCTGGAAGCCCACGGGCAGGCTGTACTCCTTTTGGGCATAGCTGAACGGCTTGGCCAGATACTCGTTGGTGATGCGGTTGATGACGAAGATGCTGTCCGGTGTAATCAGCACCCTTGCGCCCTCGATGCTGAACTTTTTGAAGTTCATCCAGATGGCGCTGTCCTTGCGCATTCGGATATTGGCGCTGAAGGTCTCGCCGGTATACTCGTCGTGGTAAGCGATTTTGGCCTTGGCCGAAAACCACTCGGCGCTCACCGAGTTTTCGAGCAGTTTTTTCATCAAAACGTTTTCGCTCTTCGGCTTCAGCGAAGCGCCTTGCGCCTTGCGGAGGCCCTTGCAGGAGGCTACTGTGAAAAGCAGAGTCAGCAGCAGCAAAAAATGGATTGTGTACTTCAAGGTCAGATGATTTATAACAAAGACGCAAAACTACGTCATTTGGTTACGGCGTGAATTTCACCGTAAAATTAGGGAGCGGGAAATAAATAACCTACCCATCGGTCTCGCTTCGCAATTTGGCCTCCGAGTTCATTGTTTCATGGTTTCATGGTTACATGGCTTCATTGCTTCATGGTTTCATGGTTGCACGGTTAGGAGCCATCATGTGTGAAACAATGAAGCCATGTAACCATGAAGCCATGACTCACACATTCCACCAATACGTCAGCTTCACCACAAGTGCCCGGTTGCGCACGGCGCTAAAATCCGATAAATAATTATTGGTATAAACTACGAACAGGTCGGAGGCTGGGCTATAGCGCCATTGCAGTCGGAGGTTGAGGTTTACGTTGTCCGTTTGGCTGTTGTATTGAATGAAGTTGGTGAAGAAGAGCTTGTTCGTCACCGTCACGTCTATCCGTGGGCCGATGAGCCAGATGTCGTGCTTTGAGTTTTTGAGCGCCTCCGGCAAACGGCCGTCCGTTTTGAACTCGATATGGTTGAGCTGCGCCGCCAAGTTCAGCGCCACGTATGGCTGGAAGCGGTAGCCCAGTTCCCCGCCGAGCCGCAGCCTTGTGCCGTTGGCAAAATAGCCCCCGTAACGGCTGCTGAACAACCAGGTGAAACGGCTTTGCGGCTTGGATACGAACTCCGTTCCGAAGCTGTTCCAGTTGTGTTCGGTGCCAGTGGCCAATGTATCAGTGGGGTTCACGGGGTTGACGGGGTCAAAGGGATTGCCGAGGCGCAGGAAGTTGTGCGCCGTCCAGAAGGTCAGGTCGGTGCGGTTCATCAGGGTGAACTTATAGAACAGCACCGGCTCGTTTTCCGTCTGCTTCATTTCTTCGTTGAAATAATACTCCACTTTCACGTTGGGGCCGTGGCTCAGTAGCCAGGATGATTTTGGGAAAAACAGGTGCCCGCCAGTTGCTATCAGGTGATTGAACCCATTGCGGGGCAGAAAGCTGCCGATGCCCGTGCGTGGCACATAACCTGTTTCCGCCCGGAAGTTTTGCCCCACATTCTCGAACTGCACATTGAAGTTCCATTGCTTGGCCGTGTAGGCGAGGTTGCCCGCCTTGATGTCGTCCTCGCTATCAACACCAGGACTTAATGATTTGAGGTAAAGCAGTTTGCCGGTCCATACGTTGTTTTGCGACGCAAGGTTGTACTCAAAACCAAGGTTGCGGTTGTACTTTCGGATGGCCGATTTGTCCTCCACCGAGTCGTAATCGAAGGTGTATTTATTGACAAAAATACCGGAAAAAAAGGAGCGGGCCGCCACCCGCCGTTGCACGGAAATAACGCCAAAATTCTGCGCTGGCGTACCTGCGCCATCTTCGTCCGTCTGCATATTCATCGCTCCAAGACGCCAGTTTTTATTGGGCTTCCCGCTCAATCTTGCCCCGTATTTGATGGGGGCTGCCAGCCCGATGCGGCGGGAGAAAAACGGTCGGATGCTCGAATAGCCGAAATTGCCGAAGATGTCGGCGTTCTCCAGAAAAAACTGCCGCCGCTCCGGGTAAAAAAGCTCGAAGCGGTCGAGGTTGGTCTGCTGCACGTCCACCTCCACCTGCGAGAAGTCGGGGTTCACCGTCAGGTCGAGGTTGAGGGAGGAGGTGAGCGCCACCTTTGCGTCCACGCCTACTTCTTTGCGGTACTTAGCGTCCTTGCCGTTCTGGATATCCTTGCTCACGCCACCGAGGGCATAAGGTATGACGGAGACGTTTGGGCCTACGGCAGGTGGTGCTTCGTCCCAGACCAGCACGCCCGTGTAGGCGAGCGAGGCACTGGGGAACTGCCTCGGCACGGGCGCCCATGCTGATTTCTCCGTTGTCTTCAGGTCGTTCCGGCTAAAGTTGATGCCCCATTGCTTGATGCCTTGCTTATAACGCAAGGTCTTGAATGGCACGGCCATTTCGAAGACCCATTGATTGTCATTGTTTTGCACCGCTGACTGCCAGCGGCTCTCCCAACTTAGGTCCACTTTGCCTCCCTCGAACATGATGCCGTCCCAGGGAGCGCCCTCTGCATTGGCCCCAAAAGTGAAGCCATTCGTCTGGTCATCGAAGGGGTCGAGGAAGAATATGAAATTGTCGTTCTTCACGAAGTTCCAGTCCCGCCGCAGCGATTCGACCATCCAAGGCCCCTCGGCG
Organism: Saprospiraceae bacterium; assembly: GCA_031426435.1. Lineage (GTDB taxonomy): Bacteria > Bacteroidota > Bacteroidia > Chitinophagales > Saprospiraceae > UBA6168. Next base: position 37,973 of record JANPLH010000012.1, read on the forward strand.
AGGTCGTGGTTGATGGCCAAAAGATAGAGGTTCTGGTCGTCGTAAAGCATCCGCACTTCCGTGCGCACCGCAGCCCGTCCCGTGTCCATGGGCAGCATTTGGTAGAAGTCGGTGGCGAGTTCGGCCTTTTGCCAGGCAGGGTCATTGGCGTCGCCGTCTATGCTGATGCCCGCCGTCGCCCGATGGATATGGTACTCGTAGGCGGCGTTTTTCTTTTGGGAAAACAAAGTAGTGCTGACGGTGAGCAGCAGGAGTGGGAGGATGGAATTGTATAAGTTGGTCACGTATTACACGATTTTGGGGTGAAGGTAAGTGGAATTTTTGCGAAAGGATACATGGCCTGCATTATTGAACAGGCCAAAAGTGGAGGGGAAATTTGATTCAGCGACTGACCAGTTTCATCCCCAGGTATATTGCCGCTAGGCAAAAAAACAAACTGGCAAAGGTGTACACGCCCGCCCGCAGCCAATGCCCAGCTATTATCAGCTGCACCGTCTCGTTGCTGAAGGTGGAAAAGGTGCTGAACCCGCCGCAAAAACCAGCCATGAGCAGCACAGACATTTGCCCGCCGAACCGCCCTTTCATGTTCAGCATCACCAGTACGCCGAACACGAAGCAGGCCAGCACGTTGGCAGCGAAAGTGGCCCACGGGAACTGATAGCGGTCGCCAGTCAGCCAATGCCCAAGCCCAAAGCGGCAAATGCTGCCGAGGCCGCCGCCGAGGAAAACAAGAAGGTAGGTTTGCATGAATTCAATTTGATTGCAGCGGTGAATTTCCAAAAAGCCAGCAATTTTACAGCATGGAAAAAATCATTACCCGAATACAGCACCTCATCAACGAAGTGCCACGGCAACTCCAGCAGTTTTCACCAGATGAAATGACGCTTCGCCCAGCCATTGGCAAGTGGTCAAGGCGGGAAATCCTCGGCCACCTCTGCGACTCGGCACTGCACAACTGGCAGCGGTTCTGTCTTGCGCAGCAGGCTGACGGCCCGTTGCAAATCGCTCGTTATCAGCAAGATACGCTCGTGGTGCAGAACAATTGGCAGGAACAGCCGACTGGGCAAATCACCTCGCTTTGGGCGAGCCTGAACACGCAAATCGTGGCGGTTTTGAAAAAATTGTCCCAAGGGGATAAGCCGAAGGAAAAATTGCTGACTCCCATCGTGCTGCCCGATGGAACGCCCGCCACGCTTCAGTTCCTCATCGGGGATTATTTGGTGCATTTGGAACATCATTTGGAGCAAATTTTTACGGAGCAAATAACCGCCCCTACTCTGCCCGACCGCTGGAAAATCAGCACTGCCGAGGCATTGGAACTGTTGGCAAAGCACCCTAGCGGCAAGCCTTTCGCCACCCTGTTGGAGCATAAAAAAATGTACGTGGAGGTGTATCGTCCCGTTAAGGTTGACCTGCAAAAGCCGCACGACCAAGATGAAATCTACGTGGTCATCAATGGCAGCGGCACGTTTTTCAACAACGAAGAACGCCGCCCATTTGCCGCAGGCGACCTCATCTTCGTGCCAGCCGGAATGGAGCACCGCTTCGAGGATTTCACGGAAGACTTCGCCACTTGGGTCATTTTTTACTAACCCTACTGAAACGAATACTGTAATTTTGACCCAATTACCAATCACCAATAACTTATCACCAATATGTTCGGAGACCTATTCGGAAACGTAGAGCAGCAACAAGCAGAAATGCGCAAGAAACTGGCGGAAATCAGCGTGACCGCTGACGCCGGGAGCGGGGCCATCACCGTTACCGCCAATGCCAACCGGGAAATCCTCGACATCAAGATTGACAAGTCGAAACTCGACTGGGACGACCTGGAGGAAGTGCAAGACCTCTTAGTAGCCGCCGTGAACAATGCCCTCGAAAAAGCGATGGTAAAGGAACAAGCCGAGGCACAGAAGCTCATTTCGCAAATGATGCCACCGGGCATGAGCGGGTTGTTTGGGGGATAGACATTCTTGGAAATTGAGAAATTAAGAAATTGGGCGACGTGCTCAATTTCCTAATTTCCAATTTCCAATTTCCCATACCTTACCTCAGTGAGGAACAACCCCTCCGGCGGTACGCTCCAGCTTTTTTTCAATAAAACCTGCTGGTCGAGGGCTTGGCGCACCTCGTCCAATTCGACCTTTCCCAGCCCAACATTCAGGCACATACCGACGATGAGCCGCACCATGCCCCGCAGGAAGCGGTTGGCGCTGATATGGAAAACCAGTCGTCGGCTTGCCCCTGTGGGGCCCGCCTCGTCCAGCACCCATTCCGAACGAAAAAGGGTACATTCCATCGTATGCACATCGGTATTGCTCTTGCAAAAAGGCTGGAACTCCTTGTAGTTCATGAGCAGGGCGGCGGCTTGCTGCGTTTTTTCCAAATCCAATTTATCGAAAAAGGGAAAATGCCAGGTGGTGTGCGTCCCGAAGGGGTTTTTGTCCAAAACGATATGGTACTCGTAGCTTCGCTGAATGGCATCGAAACGGGCATGTGCATCGGGCGCTACCCCATGAATAGAGCGGATGGCGATATCAGCGGGCAGCAGCTTGTTCAGGCGGCGCAGTAACTCTTTCGGAAAAGCCCCCTCCCAATCAAAGTGCATGAAATACTGGCTGGCATGCACGCCCGTATCGGTGCGCCCGCAGCCAACCACTTCAATGGCCGAACCCAGTACGGTCGCCATTGCCTCCTCAATAGCCTGCTGTACCGAGGAGGCATTGGGTTGCCGTTGCCAGCCTTTGTAGTTTGTGCCCCGATAGGCGAGTTCTGAAAAATAGCGCATGGGCAAAGAAAAAGAGAAAGGAGAAAGGTAAAAATAAAAAGTGCTGGGGGCCAATTTCTAAAATGAAAATGCACCTGCAAACCGGATTGCAGGTGCACCGTTTTAACTAATTCAAATTTAGCTTAACCTATAACGGAGTTGTCTTTCGACAGGGAGGCACTATACATCCAAGCGGCCCCGGCCAGCATGATATCCTTTAGCAGCCCGCCCATGGCAGCGGCAGAGGCACCTGCATCGGCAGCATTGGACAGGCCTTTGGCATGAACGAGCAGTGCAGTCAACAATAAAAATAAGCCCAGCAGTGCGGTAGCGAGTTTATCATATTTGCCAATGATAATACTAACGGCAGCGGCAATGAGGCATAGGCCCGTTATATAAACGATGATGGAGCCGCCAAATGGGGCCATTCCAGCCATTGAGTCTGCGTTCATCAAGTGCATAATGCCAAAAATGGCGAAGGGCACAGCAAAAAGGTACTTACCGAGTCCAAGAATTGAATTCATGATTAAAAATGTTTAGTTGGTTAACAAATGTTTCGATGAAGGATGTAGCTACATCCAACGGCAGAAAGGTATAAATTAAATTTTACCAGCTACACTTTCTGCAAAATTTTTTCACCAAATAACCTAATCATGGGTTGGATAAACCACTGAATGGCATTTCACCCCAAACAAAAGCGCCCCGATGGAGTGACTCCATCGGGGCGCTTTCATCCCTCATCCCTTATCGCTGCTTTATGCCGCCTTGAGCATCCCAAACTTCGAGCGCTCTACCTTATCGGCAGCGTAGGTTTCCGTTATCTTGAACTCCTTAATGTCGCTGTCAGATGGCAACTCAAACATGGCGTCTTTCATCAGTGCTTCGCAAATGGAGCGCAGCCCCCTTGCGCCCAGCCTGAACTCCAGCGCCTTTTTGGCGATGTAGTCAATGGCCTCCTGCGTAAAGGAGAGTTTGATGCTCTCCAACGCAAACAACTTGGTGTACTGCTTGAGCAGGGCATTGCGAGGCTCCGTGAGTATGCGGCGCAGGGTGTCAAAATCAAGAGGTTCGAGGTAAGCGACCACTGGTAGGCGGCCCACCAGTTCTGGTATCAGTCCGAAACGCTTGAGGTCCATGTGGTTCACGTACTTGATGAGGTTGTCGCGGTCAATCACCGTTGAATTGACCTCATCAGACTTGTAGCCTATCACGTGCGTGTTCATCCGCCGGGCGATATGCTTTTCAATGCCATCGAACGCCCCGCCGCAGATGAACAGGATGTTCTGGGTATTGACCTTCACGAGTTTTTGCTCTGGGTGCTTGCGCCCACCTTGGGGCGGCACGCTAACGTCGGTGCCTTCCAGCATCTTCAACATGCCCTGTTGCACACCCTCGCCCGATACATCACGGGTGATGCTGGGGTTGTCGCTCTTGCGGGCTATCTTGTCAATTTCATCAATATAAACGATGCCCCGCTCGGCAGCAGCCACGTTGAAATCACAAACCTGCAGCAAGCGGCTAAGGATGCTTTCCACGTCCTCGCCCACATAGCCTGCCTCGGTGAAAACAGTGGCGTCCACAATTGCGAAAGGAACGTTGAGGAACTTGGCGATGGTCTTGGCCATAAGGGTCTTGCCCGTGCCGGTTTCCCCAACGAAAAGCACATTGGATTTTTCGATTTCCACCTCGTCGTTGATGACTTGGCGCAGGCGCTTGTAGTGGTTGTAAACGGCGACCGAAAGCGTCTTCTTGGCCTCGTCTTGCCCGATGACATAGAGGTCAAGGTGCTTCTTGATGGCCATTGGGGTCAGGTTGTCGGGCAAATTAAAATCAGTGGGCGGTGGTGGCGGAGCTTGTTGCGATTGGCCTCCCTGCTGTTGTTGCTTTTTATTGCCATAAAGCTCCTCCTCAATGATGTCAACGGCTTGCTCAACACATACCTCACAGATATGGCCTTCTACTCCCGCAATGAGGATAAGTGCTTCGGACTTGTCTTTTCCGCAAAAAGAACAGCGGTAATTTTGTTTGCTTCGTCGCATTATTACTCAATCTTAAAAGGTTAAATACAAAAAGGCCAGCACAGGTAAGCTGGTTTTTAAACACTTATTTGGGGTTATAGTTTCGGATTCACGGTCAGGGAGGTAGCCATGTAATAGAGAAGCAATGAAACTCAAAAGTTCAGGGCCGCAATTGGCAGTCCCTGAACTTTAAGTGTTGAATGAAAAAAGCTTATGCCTTTTTCATGTGCGGACGGGCGAGCACCTCGTCAAGCAAGCCATAGGCTTTTGCTTCAGGTGCAGTCATCCAGTTGTCACGTTCGCAGTCCTTTTCGATGGTCTCGTAGGCCTGCCCCGTGTGGTGCGCAAGTATTTCGTACAGGTCTTTTTGCATGGCTTTGATGAGTCGGTAGGTGATTTCCATCTCCGTCACCTGGCCCTGCATACCACCGAGGGGTTGGTGAATCATCACGCGGGCATGTTTCAGGCCAGTGCGCTTGCCAGCTGTGCCAGCGGCCAGCAGTACCGCAGCCATAGAGGCGGCGAGGCCAGTGCAGATGGTACCAATATCGGGTGAAATGTACTGCATCGTATCGTAGATGCCAAGGCCAGCGGTCACTGACCCACCGGGACTGTTGATGTACATCTGTACATCGCGCTTGTTGTCGGTGGAGTCGAGGAAAAGCAACTGCGCCTGCACAACGTTGGCAACATAATCGTTAATGCCAACACCCAGGAAAATGATGCGGTCCATCATCAAACGGGAGAATACGTCGAGTCCGACGATGTTCATTGGGCGCTCCTCGATGACGTTCGGGGTGAAGGCCTCAATGTTGGGAATGGTGCGGGCCGTTTTTTCGGCGTACTGCTCCAAATGCATCGTGCTCATGCCGAGGTGCTTGGTAGCGTACTTTAGGAATTCATCTTTGTGGAACATTATGGTGTGTTTTAAGGCAGTTGGTGGTTAGCTTTTGGCTGTTGGCCAGCCAAAAGCCAACGGCCAACAGCGTACTATAAACGCCTTTCCCTTGATGTGGTTGAAAGGGCGTTGAAGTTTATTCCTCTTCCTCGGAAACAGCGCTGCCTTTTGCAAGCCTTGCTTTCGCTTCCTCGGCCTGCATCACAGCGTCGTATTTTGCTTTCAGGTCTTCTTCCGAAATACTGACATTATTCAGGCCAATATTCTCCTTTATTTTATAACAATAGTCCGTGCAGTTTAAGCCCGGAAATTTGGTGAATTAAAAAAGGTCGTGAAGTTTTGCGTTGCGACACCAAAACTCACGACCTATGGACAGTACCCAATGGATACTGGCGTCAATA
>JANPLH010000013.1:0-23123 GCA_031426435.1 Saprospiraceae bacterium
GCGGTGATGGAAAAGGCAGCCATGCACAGCAGCATTGCGCCAGCTACCCAAACCCGTTTTTTTGAGGTGATTTGCTGCCCTGCGGGCAAAATGAGCGGCAGCAAAAACGGCAGCATTTGGATGAAATAACGGTCGAAGCAATGCACATCGAGCAGCAAGAAGCCGCCGTAGAGCAGGGTGCAAACGAGGCTAAAAATCGCTACTGATTGTGATGGATTCGCTGTGGAAGGCTTTTCCCATCCATTTTTCACCAATAGAAAAACTGCGCCCATTGCTCCGCAAAACCCGCTGAAAATCAACAAGTTGACCACCCATGCTGGCGCAACGGGTTGCACGTTGATGAAGTAAAAACCATCCCTGAGCAGCTTTGGGCCGAGGCCGAGGTTGTAAAGGATATTGGCCCAGGGGAGGTGGTGCCAGGCAAGGACGATTGCCGTTCCAATGAGTAGACTTGCAAGTATAGCAGGTCTGTTCTTTTTGCCGAAAAGCCCATTGCGGAGCGATGGAAAAAAAAGCCCCACCAGCGGCAGCAGGAACCCGCCGAGGTAGGCGGAAATGACCCCAATCCGCAACGGAATATTAGTAAATGTGTCCCTCCCAATCACCCCTTTTAATCGTCGAAAATTGCCGTAACCATCTGGCAGCCCTTGTGATTGGGCGAGCCATTCGGAATACAAAAAAAACAGCGAAAGGATTGCCGCCAACGGCCCGAATGCTATTAATATGGACTTCGGTCGCAGGCTCTTATTGAATAGACATGCTATCGCAAACGCCAGCGGCAACAATAGCCCCAGCTGCCGCACGAACACTGCCGCCAATGCGAACGAGCTGCCAAGCAACAGCCATTTTAGCTGGCTTTTTTGAAAATAACGGACGTAAAAAAGCACCGACAAGATGGTGAGGGCGAAGAACGGCACGTCGGTCATATACGTGAACGAAAGGGAAAAAAACAGCGGATTGAAGGCCAGCAGCAGCGCAACCAGGAGGGCGGTTTGGCCGCTTTGCCCCAGCTCCCGGCATAGCCGATAGCCAGCGAAGATGCCCACCCACCCAAGCACCAGCGTCGAGCAGCGCAGTACGGTGAACGAGAAGCCAAAGAGCTTGCAAAATGCCGTGCCCCAAAGTACTTGCGCCAGCAGCGTCATGGAGAGCCAGGGGTCGTAGCGCAATACGCCGCCCTCGCTGAGGTTCATGGTGGAGCGGGCGTAGGAGAAGTCGTCGTTGAGCGGGAAGTCACCAATTGGATTGACGAGGAGGATGGCGAGCAGCCAAATCAGCGTAAGTGCTACAAATGGATAAGTGTAAATTGTTTTTAAGCGCAAATCGTTGGATATCAAATGATTGAAATTGATTTGAAATTCCAGATTACATGATTCCAGATTTAAGATTTGGGTTAGGAGCTAAATATCTTAAATTGAGAACCATGTAATCTGCAATTTCAAATCAAAACATCTCAATGCCCTCCCCCCTGCATCACTAATGTATCACCCAGCCTTGGCCGTTCCTTAATGAACTGTGTGAGCAGTGCCGATACCAGCAGCAGCGACCCAGCGAACATGATGGCGTGGCGGGGGTCGCCTCCAAGCAGGTTGCGATAAACGCTGCCAAAGCTGAGGTTTTGGATGATCATCGGGATGACGATCATCATGTTGATGATGCCCATATACACCCCCCGGCGGTGCGGGGGTATATCGGCGGAAACCATCACATAGGGTACACCCATCATGCTGGCCCAGGCCACGCCGAAGCCAAAAATCATCGGAAGGGTCATGTACTTGTTGACTTCGCCCTGCAACTGCGGCAGCAGCAGCAGCGAGATGCCTGCCCAAACGAGACAGAGGCTGTGGACGTGTTTTGCCTTGGTTTTGGCCACAAAATAGACCAGCACAAAGGCTGAACAAAACGTGACGACATTGTAAAAACCGTTCACTAAGCTCGATAGGGCAACGGCCTCTTGGTATTTTGAGCTTTGGTTATCGGTGGTGCCAAATATGGTTTTGGCAAGGCAGGGGGCAAGGTACTGCCAGTAACAAAACAGGGCGTACCACTGAAAAAGGTACACCGCCGAAAGTCGCCAAAGATTGCCCGGCATTTGGCCGATGGCCGAAAAAATATCTGAAATCGGCCTAAAAACCCGGGTCAGGAAGTCGCCTCGTTCACTGCGTAAAAGCTGTAATTCCTCGTTGGTGGGCGGTATTTCCTTGGTGGTGCTGATGGACCAAAGCACCGAACTGATGGAGCAAATGGAGCCAAGAAAAAACGAGCCGAAGACCCAATATGGGATGCCCGCCGCCGATTTATTGTTCAAGTAAGGGATGGCTTGGAAAAAGAAAAGCGAGAGGTTGGCCAGCGTAATGCCCAGTCCGGTGAAGAAGCTTTGGGTGAGAAATCCCTTAGGCTGCTGCTGTTCCGGCAAGATATCCGACACGAAAGCCCGGTACGGCTCCATTGCCGTGTTGTTGGCGGCATCGAGCACCCACAATAATCCGACGGCCATCCATAGGCTGCTACTGAATGGGAAAAAGAAAAGGCAAATGCTGCAAAAAACGGCGCCGATGAAGAAGAAAGGCTTTCGCCTGCCCCATCGTGGATGCCATGTGCGGTCGCTGATGGCTCCGATTAGCGGTTGAATGAGCAGACCGGTGACCGGTCCTGCGAGGTTGAGCAAGGGCAGCTCGTCTGGGTTAGCACCGAGGAAGGAATAAATGGGGTTAATAGCCGTTTGTTGCAGGCCAAAACTGTACTGGATGCCGAAGAACCCAATGTTCATGTTGATGATTTGGGAGAACGTCAGCGGAATTTTCTTGATTTGGTCAAGCATCGTTTTATCGTTTTGTAAAGGCCGCCAAAATAATTGAAAATTCGGAGTATCTTCCCTTTGGCCTAATCGAAAGGCCTTCTGCTTGCCAATTGTCTTGAAAGTTGGAGGTTTCAAATTTTTTCTTAAAATTTCCTTAATAAAATTGTGGTGTTATTGTCAAAAGAACGTTTATTTGCTTCTCGGAATAAACAATTAGAACAATCAGTCTTGGAGGATAATTTTTATTCAAGGATTTGAAAAATACTTAATTTTTATTTGGGAATTGACCTGACCAGTTTCACAGTCTCTGGGATAAATGGTTTAAGAATAAATGGTAGTACAAACTTTCTTATTGTGAGGGCCGTCCTTGGCCTTCATATTAACAGTCGGGTGATTTCTTAGAAGAGCGAGGCACAATGTGTCGTCGCTCTTTTTTTTGTGACTACTTTTGCAAAACTTCGGGAGGATGGAAATTGGAGATTGGAAATTTTGCCAATTTCGGCTCCAAATTTCCCAATTTACTTGCATGAATCTTCGATTTCAAATTTCATGATAAAAGCCACCAACATCCACAAATCCTACGGCGAGCTGCGAGTGCTCAAAGGCGTTGACCTTGAGATAAAAAAAGGCGAAATCGTCAGCATCGTCGGCAAGTCGGGGGCAGGCAAGAGCACCCTGCTGCACATCCTCGGCACCCTCGACCGGGCCGACGAGGGCGAGGTTATCTTTGAGGGCGTGAATATCAATTCATTGAATACCAATGAGTTGGCAAAGTTTCGCAATACCCGTATTGGCTTCGTCTTTCAATTCCACCATTTGTTGCCGGAGTTCACGGCCTTGGAAAACGTCTGCATTCCCGCTTTCATCTTGGGTACTTCGGAGGTTGTGGCACATGCCCGTGCCAAGGAACTGCTCGACTACCTCGGCCTCTCGGCCCGCCTCACGCACAAGCCCACGCAGTTATCGGGTGGCGAGCAGCAGCGGGTGGCCGTGGCCCGTGCGCTGATGAACCAACCCTCTGTCATCTTCGCCGATGAGCCAACGGGCAACCTTGATACCGCATCATCCCAAGAGCTTCACCAACTTATTTTCCAACTGAGAAAAGACCTGAACCAGACCTTTCTCATCGTCACCCACAACATGGAGCTGGCCGCCATGAGCGATAGGATTGTGCGCATGAGCGATGGTAATTTAGAGATTGAGCATTAAAATTGGAGGCACCGCCCAGCTTAATTCTCAATCTCCATTCCCAACCATTTCTCTAATGTAACCACCAATTTTTCCCGTTCTTCTTTTGTCATGTTCTTGATTCTCGCCTTGCCGTGGTCGGTTTTTGGCATAAAGAAGAACACGGCGTTGGTCTTGCCCGAAGGCCGAACCGCTGTGGCCGACCAGGTATCTGAGTTCCCGTTGATGTAAATGAAATTATTGCCGTAGTCGTCCAACCATTTGGCCACTTTTCGAGGCAATTCACCGTCGAAACTGGTGGCAAGCATGTTCGGCATGAACACCGCACTGGGATTTGGTTTCATAGGCAATGCTTTCAACAAGCCCTTGAACTCATCGGTGCGGTAAGAATAATAGCCCATCTCGTCGCCAGCCTGGTAGAAATGCGAGGAGTAACCTGCAATTTGCTCGTCAGCAAAGAAATCAATATTGGATACACTGAGCATATAATTCAATGTGCTGTCAAGCTGCACATTGTCACTGGGGATTTTGGCGCAATCGTGGCCAAGCTGCCAGAACGAAAACGGGTACTCCAGCACCGCATACTCAAACGCCTGCTCCAAGCTCAGTCGGTTAAACTTGTAACCTGCACCCTTGGCGTACCATTTCAGGTTTTTCAGCGATTCTTCCCTGTTTTTCAGCAGCCGCATTTGCACGGCCTTTATTTTCGCCCGACACTCAGCAGTGCCCACGGTGTCGAGAAAAGTATAAATCCGTTTTTCTTCCAATTCGAGGTTCAGCGGAGCCACATAAGGCACGCTCACGTCCACGTCGGCGGGATAGAAATAGCGGTAATAAATCGTCGTTTGCCCGCCCTTGCTGATGCCCGTGCTTACCCATTTCCCCTTGTAAATCTCCCTGAAAACTTGGTTGATATGGTGCAGGTCAGCAGTGGCTTGCTCCAAGTTAAGGTATTGGTAATCAAGCTGTTCAGGCTTACTGTCGCCGAAATAACGATGCTCCACGTCAAGTTGGTTTGCGTTCAGCAGGCGACTCAGCTCATACACCCGGTTGGTGGGCCGCTCATAGCCTTCGGTACAGATGACCGTCGGTCGGTTGTAGCCCTTGTGCGTCAAGAAAACCCGCTGGTAGAAGTGGCCCTTCTCCGGGTGCTTGTGGTCAATGGGCTGCCGGATTTTCAGTTCATAAGCCGCCTCGAAACCGTCAGGCGTGTCAATTTTTTTGAAAATGACATCTGGGAGGTTGAACAGGGCAGTTTCGATGTTTGCGCCAGCAGCAGGTTGCGCTGACATGGTTTTTGCGAAGCAAATGAGGATGAAAGTTGTGATGAGATGTTTCATTTTGAAATGATTGCTGAATTGCTGAATTGTTGTTTAAAACTCGTGTGGAATTTCTCAATTTCCTAATTTCTCAATTTCCCACTCACCTGCTCCACCTCCCGCCACACCCGAAAGATGTTTTGATAGCAAATCTTGGCAATGTCCTCCTCCGAGTAGCCCCGTTTCAGCAGTACATAAAGCAGGTTGGGAAAGGCGGCCACGTCCTTCAAGCCTGTCGGGAGTGAGTCGCCGACGCCGTCGTAGTCGGAGCCGAGGCCCACATGGTCAATACCCGCCAGTTTCACGGCATGGTCAATATGGTTGGCCACCATTTCCACGTCAGAATAGAGCGAGTCACGGTTTTCTTCCGAAAAAGCCTTGACGAGTGGTTTGGCTGCCTCGTCCTCCTCCTTCAAGCCCTTGGCTTCCAGCATGGCTAAAAGCTTGGTGCGCATGGTCTCCCGGCTGTTCACGATGCGGCTATCGAGGAAAGTGGAGCCGAAATTTATCATGATGACCCCGCCGTTTTTGCCCAGTGTCTGAATCATGTCGTCGCTCATATTTCGTTGAAAATCAGGTGTATAGCTTCGGCAAGAAGAGTGCGAAGCAATGACTGGGGCCTTTGTGACGCCGATGGTTTGGTAAAATGCGGCGTCGCTCACGTGCGAGATGTCCACCATGATGCCGAGGCGGTTCATCTCCAGCACTACCTCCCGACCGTATGTGCTTAGGCCATTGTGCGTGCGCACGGTGTCGTAACTGGAGTCGCAGATGAGGTTGTCCTTGCCGTGCGTGAGGGTGATGTAGCGGATGCCCCGTTTGTGGAAATAGGCGAGGTCGGTAATTTTGGTGATGGGCGCCCCGTTTTCCATGCCCATCGGCAAGCTGATTTTGCCTTCGGAAAAATTGCGCTCAATGTCGGCAGGCGAGTAGGCTGGGGCGAATTTGTCGGGGTGCATTTTTGAAATATCGCCCACCATATTAATTAAGGTGTCAGCGAAACTTGCCCCACCATCGGCCCGCTGCTGGTGGCCGGAAGGTATGTAAATGGACATGAATGGGGCGCTCAACCCACCCTTCTTTGCCCGAACATAATCGAAGTCGCCTTCTTCTGTTTCGATGGGCATGGCGATGAACTCTTTGGTGAGTCGGAAGTTCTTTACAGAGAGCCTCGATGGCAAATCCACGTGCCCATCCACGATGATAAAGCGGTGGGCAAGCTCGTCGGCCTGTTTGCGCAGCGCCTCATCGGAAGCGGTTTTTTGCGCTAAAGCGCTCATTATCAAGCAAGTGAAAAAGACAGCAATTAGATTTTTCATCGAAAATAGGTTTATGGCGGGAAGTTATGCAGTTTGGTCGAAAAGGCCTCTGCCAGCTTGACTTGGCCTTTGATTTTTAACTTCGCAAATCGTCTTAATTTTGTGGCCGTCCGCTTGTGGCCACAAAATTTATTGGGGAGGCCGTGCGACTTGCATTCGGCCTGCCCAATAAATTGGGCGGCCCAAATTCGACTGCCATAATTGGTTAGTAAAACATGAACTTCAAACTACCCTTCCTGTTCGTTTTGCTTTTTGTCTGCTCCGCAATGAGTGCCCGCTCCTCCGCACCCGGCAACGACCATTGCACCAAGGCGATGCTGTTGAAGAACGTGACCAATTTTTGCAGCGCACCCCGCCAGTTCACCAATTTTGAAGCCACGCCCGGTGGCCCCGATCCCGCCAATTGTTTTCCACAATATTTATTAGGTGACACGGACAATGATGTTTGGTTCAAGTTCACGGCGATAGCCTCCGTGGTCAACATCAGGGTAATTGGGGCCATCCGCACCAATCCTGGCGGCACTCTGCAATACCCGCAAGTAGCGCTGTACCGGGGCGATTGCAAGGAATTGTACGAAGTCGGCTGCATCTCCGATGGTCAGGGCTACAATATTGTGGAGACTTTTATCAGCAACCTCGTGGTTGGCCAGAATTACTTTATCCGGGTGGATGCCCGCAACCAAAAGACGGGGAGCTTTCAGCTTTGTGTGAACAATTTCAATCCCGTGCCGTCGCCCTCGTCCGATTGCTCTACTGCGGTAGTGCTTTGTGACAAATCGGGTTTTGCCGTGCCAAGCATGAGCACTGCCGGTACCAATAAATCTGAGCTTCCAAAAGGCATTTGTGTGCCGGAAGAGTCACAATCAGCTTGGTATAAATGGACTTGCGGGAACTCCGGCACGCTCACCTTCAAGCTTACCCCCAACAAGCCAAGTGACGACCTCGACTTTGTGCTGTTCATTTTGCCAAATGGCGTGACGGATTGTTCCATGAAAATACCCGTGCGCTGCATGGCCGCTGGCGAAAACCTCGGAGCGCCCTATTCCAACTGGATGCGGTGCTCCGGTCCGACTGGCCTCACCGATGGCTCCACTGACATTGTGGAAGACCAAGGCTGCGATGAAAACAACGATAGCTACCTCGCCCCCTTGCGCATGGAGGCAGGCAAGAGCTATGCCCTCATGGTGAACAATTACCAGAACACGGGCAATGGTTTTTCTGTGGAATTTGGTGGTTCGGGCAGCTTGGTGGGGCCAGTGGCGCATTTCACCTTGAGCAAACTCACAGTCGCCACTGGCGAAAAATTGACCATCAAGAATGCCAGCACATTTGCCGGAGGCATCAAAAACTGGGAGTGGAACTTTGGTGTGGACGCCAAGCCGCAGAAGGCCAAGGGCCAGGGGCCGCATACGGTAAGCTATTCGTCGAGCGGCAAAAAGTCAATAACCCTCAGCATCCAAACGGACAACGGCTGCAAAGTGACCAAGCTCCGCAATGTGGAAGTGACTGCTGGCAAGGCTAACCCACCAAAATCAAAACCTGCCAAACCAAAAGTTGAACCTGCCAAGCCAGCTCCTCCAAAACCAGAACCGCCCAAGGCCGAACCGATAGTAGTTGAAACAGTTATGGATGCTGAAACAACAATTTCGCTGCCACCAACCGAAGAGCCAGCTGCGCCTATCACCGAAAGCAGCGGTGGCCCACAAACGGACGAGGCATTGCCCGAATCTTCGCTCGAATTTTCCTTGCCTACTGAATCAATGGATACGGTTAAAACGGAGAACCAAGCCACAGCCTCTTGGGCCGACACCACTTGGACTGAGGTGACCTACCTCGTGAATTTTATTGCAACGGTCTATTTCAAGGCAGATTCGTCGGCTTTGCAATTGAAAGATTTGGAGACCTTGGACAAAGTTGTGGAAATGTTGGACGAAAACCCCCGGTACTTAGCACATGTGGAAGGCCATACCAACAATCTCCCCAGTGACGATTACGCCAAAAAACTCAGCATGGCACGTGCCGATGCGACGATGGCTTATCTGATTACCAAAGGCGTTGACCCTCAACGACTTACACGCATGGCACTTGGCAAAAAACAGGTCGTCACGAAGGAAAAAGACCACACTCACCGCAAGCTGAACCAACGGGTAGAGGTGAAATTGATGGTAAGGAAAGAATGATTCTATTTCGGATTGCTGATTTCGGATTTCGGTGGCGTCAGGACTGGAATCAAGAATTACCTTTGCCCCAAAAGGCCTGAAGGTTTTACTTAGGCTTGTTCAATTGAAATACTGGATTTCAGATTCATTCGGCATCCCCGAAATCTGAAATCCCAAATCCGAAATCGAGAAATGCCCAACGCAGGTTTATCCATCCTTTCCGTCACTTTGGCCTATTGCATCTATTATTTTGCGTGGAATTCATCTTCGCTGCGCAAATGGTTTGACAAGCAATTTGGGGAAGAACCCGCCAAAATCAACTGGATTTACTTCATCCGCTGGCAGGGCGTTTTGTTTTTTGGCGTAATGTCCCTGGTGATTTGCCTTGTGCAAGGCATTGATTTACAGTCAGTTGGTATTGGTTTCAAAAATCCTAAGCCGACTTTGATATGGACGTTAGGCCTCGGTGTTACCGTCACCCTCCTCAACTACTTCGCTGCCCGCTCCCCCGACAACTTGGCCATGTACCCCATGATTCGCACCAGCCTGCCCTGGCCCCGCCGCCTGTTGGTAGGTAGTGCCTTCACTTGGGCTGCGTACCTGCTGGCCTACGAGTTTTCATTCCGGGGATTCCTGTTTTTCACTTGCTTAGAGGTTATGGATTTGCCACTTGCCATTGCTGTCAATATTTCGCTCTACGTCCTCGTCCATATCGCCAAAGGCTGGAAAGAGGCCGTGGGCTCTGTGCCACTGGGCATCGTCCTCTGCCTTCTCACCTACCAAACGGGTACGATTTGGATAGCCTTCCTCGTGCATGTGGTGATGGCATGGGGTAATGAGTGGTGGTCGTATTATTGGGCGGGGAGGCGAAGCTCCTGATTTTGTCAATATCACCGCAGACCACCTCTGCGTCACTGCGTGTAGGCTATGGTGTGCGCCACTGTACATATCGCTTTTGTCATCGCCGTAAGCGACCTCTGCATCATGTGTGTACGTCACGGTTTGCGCCACGGTACACGCCGCTTTTGTCATCGCCGTGGCGACCTCTGCTTCATGTGTGCACGTCACGGTACACGCCGCTTTTATCATCGCCGTGGCGACCTCTGCTTCAGATTGAAGACATTGCAGGCAATTGAAAACCTGCCAGTGGTAGAGAGAAGGCGCAGCTTCGAGTACGGGGCTGCGCTTTTTTATTCGAGTTCGGCGATTTTTTCTTTGAGCCAAGTGATGGAGGCGATGCCTTTGGGTTCGGCTTCTTCCACTTCTTTTTTCAGTTTGTCCAAGGCTTTTTTGTCACCAGGGATGATTTTCGTGAGTTGTTTGGTGAATTTGATAAGGTTTGTGTAGTGGATTCGTTTGGCAGCGGAGAAGTCTTTGTGGCGGTTGAGGTAGGTTCGGAAGGAATCCATAAAAGAATAAAGAGGTTCGATTTCGTCCATTTCATAATATGTTTGCAGGAGCATAGATTTGGAATTTAAATTATACGAAAAATCATCATATTCGATTTGCTGAAGGAGCCTAATCACTTGATTATGTTCTTTTTTGTAAAAATGTAGCATTGCAGTGTTGAACGATACCGCATTTTCACGCATATTTATTGGAAGAAATTTTTGATATTTTGTAATAAAATTTGATGTCCAATCAAACTTGCCAATTCTGAGAGCTGCTACAACTATATTTCGAAAATGCCAAGGTGAAAGCTCTCCATCAGTTAATAAGAATTCTTTTTCTAATAATATTTCAAATACATTAAAATACTCTTCTAGAAACTGTTTGCTACCCTGATTGATTTTTTTTGCGCTATAATTTAAAGCGGCTTGATAAATAAACTCAGCTTCATTTCTAGGAAAAAAATCACCATGTAGGTTTAGCAATGTCATTAATTTAAAATAGTGGTCAAAATTATCAACTTCAGTTAGTGTAAGAAAGATTTGGTAGTATATAGCAATCGGAGGTACTTCTAAGAATTCTGAGTTTTGAATTTGTTTAACAATTTCTTCGATGAAAAGCACTTTATACTCATGGGATACCATAGAAATTTGACTTAATACAGAGCAAGCAAACCTCAATTTTTCAGCTAAAAAAAATCTATCTAAATTCACTAAAATATCTTCGACATTTCTCTTGGCAGTTCTATCATGTTCCTGTTCCATCAAGTCGTAAAAGTTTTTCTCAACTTGATATTGAGATAGATAATAACTTGCCGTTCGATAAGTTTGTTGTTCACTCAGCCTTCGGGCCGCCTTCATCGTGCTGTTATATAACTTGTCCATTTTCTTTTTAGCAACAGCCTCAATCAGGAAAGTTGCTTGGTGAATTGGATTTTCCTCATAAATCTGCTGCGCCAAAAAATCCTCCACCAACTTCAACAAATCGGAGCAGTTTTTGCGGAACAGCACATCGTCGTAAGACTCGCCGGGGTAGATTTTTTTCCAAAGCTCGGTCTTCTCCAAATCTGTCTGTGTCTTATCATTGATGTGCACGACCAGCAGGTCGAAGAGCAGCACGAGCGCTTCGTTCCGGTTGAAATAAGGCGAGGTCAAAAATTTTTTGAGTCTATTTTGCTCATATTTGTCAAAATTATAAAGTATGGAATAGAGTTTGCTATTTTGCATAATCGGAAAATGTTTCTAACTTAGAGCCTTGAACCCAATCCCTGACCCCTAAAGGGAGACCTACAGCGAAAATGACCTGCTTAAGTTGCTCTTTAGGGGTCAGGGGTTGGAGTAAAAAGTAAAAATAGTTAGAAAATTAAAATCTCACAAGATTGGATTTTAATTTTTCTGATTATTTGACTTAACTTTTTGATAACCAAGCGTTTGTAAGTTAGATTTTTTTTACACGAATATTGAATAATTTTTCACAGTCGGAGGATTTTGTATTTGCATTGGTTTTGAATCCGGCTTAGACTTGTACCACGAATTAGAACAGCAACTTTTAGGGGGATAAGGCCCGACACTTACTTGAAACACTTTTTATTAGCAATGAAAATCCACGAATCCATGAACTTTTCGTTCTACACAAAAAAAATTTTCCCTTTTCTGCTGGTCATTTTTGGCCTTAGCATGGAGGCTTTTGGGCAGAATCCGCCAGGGATTGAAGTTATACGAGCTTCTGTGTTGAAGAATGGGACTTACCAACACGATTTTTACCATTTTTATGTTTCTAGCCCACCTCAAGTCGAGGTTGATGGCAATGACGGGGATGGTTATTTCAACCCCTACACTGGCAATCCCAACAAAGGGGTGGCTGGTTGGAACAAGTTGAACCATTTCTTTTACGAACCTGACAATGATTTTGTGGGCCGTGATACTGTTGTGGTACTTTACTACAAAAATGGACCACCGAGCGGCATTGGGCGGGTGGCCTATAAGGTTTTCTATTTCAAAGTTGTCCCTTCCTTCCTCAAAGCAAACGATGATTTTGTCGCTACTTCACAAGGCCAAGCGCCTGTACAGATTACGGTTTTGACCAATGATGTTGGGAATGGCACAGGTCAGACTATTTCAGAAGTAACTAATATCAACAATGGTACGGCAGTATTGAGTGCGGACAGTACCAAAGTAATCTTTACTCCAAACCCTGGTTTCACGGGTATCGCCAACCTGAACTATTCCATCTGCGATGACCAAGGCTCCTGCTCCTTTGCGGTGGTCAATATCTGCGTAAACCCTGCTACACCTTTAGTTAACGATGTACTGCAACTGACCACGACCCGCAATAAAGCAGTTGTGGCCATGTTAGATATTGATGCCAGCTATAACTTGAGCACACAGCCAGCTCATGGTACACTGAGTGGTAGTTTTCCATTGACCTACACGCCTTCAACAGGCTATGTAGGCAATGACCAATTCGTTTATACCAGCACCAACGGCAACACCAGAACGGTCAATATCAAAATAGTCTATCTGCGCAAGGAAAGCGACTTGTTGGTTGCTGATGTGGTGCATACACAAAAAAACACGACCATTGATGAAATCCATTTACTGGACAATGACAATGGCGGTGAATACTTTGAGGTGGTGAATGCCATTGGTTATCCTTATCCTTATACCCAGGAAGGCGGTACGCTAACCCATCTGCCACAATTAGGCAAAGGGGTTTATAGCTATACCCCTGCACCGGGTTTTCAGGGCATTGACAAATTTGAATACCGGGGCAAGGCACCAAATAGCAGTGGCTTTGACACCGTTTGGTGTTATATTGTGGTGGATGATTTGAACCCTGTATTGCCAGTCTATCAAATCACTGCTCCGAAAAATACACCCTTGGCTTTGGGAGACCATTTGCCCTTCGATGGTTATTCTTACGAAGCCATCAGTAATCCTGACAAGGGCATCGTGGATTTTTATCCGGGTCAGCAGACCTATACCAGCCAGCATGGGCAGAGTTTTTCAGGCAAGAATATGTTGGTCTATGACCCTGACCCCAATGCGCTCGGCTACGACGAATTCGAGTTTGAATATTGTGCCGATGGTATCCCTGGCGGTTGCCAATTGGTGAAGGTGGAACTCACTTTGGTGGACATTGCCAACCCGCAATCGCCTACGCTTTGTGCGGGCCGTGAATGCGTGTGGGCAGGCGATACCAACCGGGATGGTGCTGTGGATGTGGTGGATGTACTGCCTATCGGTCTTTGCATGGGCGATGTGGGCATCGAGCGGGACAATGGTACCAATGCTTGGTATGGCCAAACTGCCGACAACTGGAACAGCTTCATGGCCGATGGCCTTGGCTATGATGTAAAATACTTGGATGCAGACGGCAACGGTATCGTCAGCGCTGATGATACCACAGCCATTGGCCTTAACTATGGTTATCATCATAATTTGACGCCCACACCGATTGAGGCATTTGAAGCATTGCCCTTCTATATCGAAGAACCGAACTTCCCCGAGAACCCTGAAATCGGCGATGTTTTCTATGCGCCTATTGGACTTGGTACCCAGAACATCCCTGCGGTCAATGCCTATGGCCTTGCCTTTGAACTCTTGTACGACCCTGCTATTTTTGAGGTAAATATCTTGTTCCAAGACAATGCTTGGATGGACTATAATTCACCTATCCTGTCCAAGACGCATAAACCCCTTCCCGGCAAGATTGATGCGGCTTATACTCGTACAAGTGGTTTGGCTGCCAGCGGTTTTGGGCATATCGGCGTGGCAGAGTTTATTGTAATAGAAGATATTTCAGGTACTCGTCCCACCAAATTGGCTACTCAAGTAACGCTGAACGGCCTCGGCCTTATGAGTGGTACAGGTCAAGTATCTGGGCTACAAGGTAATGGTTTCGAGATAATGCTTGGTGGCAGCAAGGAAGTTAAGGCGGTAACAGAAGACCAGCTTTTAGTTTATCCTAACCCTGCCAGCGAGGCTATCACGCTGCACCTGAACGGCATCGGTCACGAGATGGAGCGGGTTCTATTGTACAGCATGACAGGCAACTTGGTCTATGACTCCGGCAGCATGACCGCCAAGCGCATGATGGTGGATGTGGCAAGTTTCGCACCGGGCATGTACACAGTACGTGTACTGGCGAATGGCGTGGTTTTGAACAAAAAGATTGAAGTGATACGATAAGAAAAAGAGAGGATTACTAAACTTTCAAAGTTTAGTAATCCTTTTCCCTACCGAACCCAAGAGACAAAAGAGTATTCATATTCGTGGAATTTTATCATTGCTAGTGAGTCGCACAGTTTACTGTTGCGACTTTTTTTTTGGCCTACCTAATAGAGAGTCGCCTTTTGTCCCTTTCCAGGTAGCTGTAGCGTCCCTCTTGCCCTTGTTCAGCCATTCATCTTGAATAGCCCTGCCCCGCCTTGGAGCAAGCCAAAGCACAATCCTTGTAACATAATCATGTCATTGATTTGACAATACAAATTGGGGGCAACAAAACATCCGGCACTTCGGCAGCGTTAGTTTGTAACAAGTATTGAAAAAGTGAAATAAGATGGGAAATGATAGATTTTTGAAAAAATAATGGATTTCTCAGGGCAGTTTCGAGCTTTCGACAAAATATTTTCTCAATTTTTTAAAAAATGAGCGGTAGAAATTTAAATTATTTTTCACAATTCTTAACGAACCCTTTTTGATTTAGAATTGTATTTAGTTGATAAACAGTAGTTTGCGAAAAAGAGCTCAAAACATTTTAGCGATATTAAAATATTACAACCCTCAAATTTTGTCTTTGGTGGAGGGGATTCACCCCCGCATATTTGTATCGTGGAAATTGAATAGCGGCAGTAAGGGCAAACTTTCCCGCCTAAAGGAGTGGGAAACACAAATTGAATATGTTCATGGGATTATAATTTGTTAATAGCAGGCCGCACGGTTTTAAGCGGTCTGCTGTTTTTTCAACCTCAAAGGAGGATGAGCGGCTGGATGGATGGAAGAGAAGGGACAAGAAAGCAGTTCCGGCCAAATTGAAAGATTATGTTCATGGGATTATAATTTGTTAATAGTGGGTCGTCCCATTTTTTTCGGGGCGGCTCTCTATTTTTTCACCCTCACTTCGAGGGTAGCAAATTGAATCCTTCAATAACAGATTCCTTCGGGAAAGACAATAAAAAAAGGCTGACTTCTTACAAGTCAGCCCTGTGTTTAGGACATGTTCATGGGACTATAATTTGCAAATAGCAAGTGTTCTATGGAAGCTGCGAATCAACTTCGTGCCGCTAAGGTAAGGGCGATTTGGTGACATCACCAAGCCTTTCCCTATTTCTTTTAGAAAAAAGATTATTTGTTTTGGATATGTTCATGGGATAATAATGTTAAAGTCGTCCGTTGGGGCGACTTTTTTTTTGCCCATTAGCGAACCTTTTGCCCATTCAAGTGGTTTATTTGGCTGAAACCCCAATTTTCCCGAAGACTTACTTGGTTTTTAGTTGGTTTTGTTTGTTAGCAAAGGGCGTGGTGCGAACCATGCCCTTTTACTTTGTAGCGGCCCTCCCCGGACCCCTAAAGGGGAACCCTAATCCGGTTTTCTGATAGTAATTGTCGAGAAGAATGGAAAGCATGGCTTGTAAACACTTGCTTATCTTTAGGCCATGATGAAAGCACTTGTACTCAACGAAAAAAATACACCACCACAGTATCAAGAAATAGAGAAACCTTCTCTCAGCCTAGACCATGCGTTGGTGGAGATAAAAACTACCAGTCTCAACCACCGAGATATTTGGATAATGAAAGGGCAGTACCCCGGCCTGCGTTTCCCGCTGGTGCCAGGGTCAGATGGAGCTGGGATTTGGCAGGGCCAAGAGGTCGTCATTCAACCCGGACGAGACTGGGGAACAGATGAACGGTTCCAAAGCAATGAGTACCAAATCCTGGGTCTTCCCCAGAATGGGACCTTCGCTGAATGGGTTTCAGTGGAGCAGCGCCAAATTTTCCCCAAACCTTTACATCTAAGCATGGAGGAAGCTGCAGCCTTGCCGCTGGCAGGGCTTACGGCCTATCGAGTGCTGTTCGCAAGGTGCAAAGCGAAGGCGGGCGAGAAGCTGCTGGTGACAGGCGCAGGTGGAGGTGTGGCGATGTTTTGTGTACAGTTTGCCATAAAAGCTGGGTTGGAAGTATTTGTAACTTCGGGAGATGATGACAAAATTTCAAAAGCAATTGGTTTAGGAGCAACGGGCGGGGCAAACTACAAATCGCAAGGCTGGCCAGAAGACCTGAAAAAGCAGGCTGGTGGCTTTGATATCATCATTGATGGGGCTGGTGGAGCAGAGTTTTCAAGCCTCGTAAAACTTGCCAACCTTGGTGGCCGAATTGGAATTTATGGTGGAACAATGGGTGTTGTACCCAATCTCAGCCCGCAGCCTATCTTTTGGAAGCAGCTTTCCATTCTTGGCTCAACGATGGGCAGTGACCGTGATTTCGCAGCCATGCTCGATTTCGTCAGTCAGCACAAAATTGTGCCCGTGGTTGATGCTGTATTTGATTTAAAAGATGGGGCCTCTGCTTTTGAACGGATGGAACAAGGAGGACAATTCGGCAAAATAGTGCTGAAAATCACATAAAAAAAGCCGCTGCGGAATCTTCCACAGCGGCTTTATGATTTCAGAATCAATTGATTCTCAATTACTTCTTGCCAGCAGTTGCAGGTGCAGCGCTTGCAGCTGTGAATTCAGCGAACATTTGCTGAGCCTTTGCAGCACTAGCTTTTACTTCGTCGAATTTGGTTTTCCAGCTACCCAATTTTGAGGCAGCATCAGTAGAAGCGGCAGTCAGGTCGGCGATTTGCGCAGCAACATCACCTTCGATTTTGCCAGCGGCAGCACCATCCGTAAGTGCTTTCATGGTATTGCTTTTCTCCGTCCAAGAAGAAACGAAACCGTCAACTTCAGCAGCGATGCTAGAAATGCCAGTAGAGCTACCTTGAGCAGCAGCTTGGATTTCGGCATATTTTGCTTTGGCAGCATCGTCCCACTTAGCCATAGCTTCTGGAGCTACAGTCATGGCAGTTGCGGCGTTGGCCCAATTAGACTGCTCTGTCTTAACAGATGTTGCAAACTCGGTTACTTGTGATGTAGTTGCATCCCAAGTCTTTGCGAGTTCTTCAATTTGCGGTTTGAACTTTGCAGTGCTGTTGCAAGCAGCAAAAACAAGTGCGATTGCAGCGAAAGTTAATACCTTTTTCATCGTAGAATTCTTTTTAGTTAAGTGATGAGATAAATGTTGATTTGCAAAAATTGCGGTGCAAAATTAGCAACGATTTGCAATTTTAGTGTAACAAACTGAAATTTTATTTTGTTCGGTGTAAGTTCAATTGAATTTTCAAAAATATTCCTTGGTTGAGTACCCCATTTTTGGAATTCTTCAAAATTTATGGCGAAGCACTTTGCTGTATTTAGCCTATTTGGAAAACTACACATCATTTCCATTCCACCCATCCGTTTTCGTCGGCATACCCAGATAAAAGGCTTAGAGGTTGCATGCTTGCCTGTGGCCCCAATTGCCCGAAATTGGTTCCGTAAGATGCAAGGAGCTTTTTTTATCTGCTTTCTACGGGTTTAGTTTGAAAGGAAAGTTTGTAACTTTGCCGCCCATCAGCAATTTTAGGAAACTGAATCTTGTTTTTTGCTGTTACCTCGTTTGAAAATTGGCTCCGTAGTACAATGGATAGTATGTAGGTTTCCGGAACCTAAGATACAGGTTCGATCCCTGTCGGGGCTACCAAAAAAGGCTGCAACAGCTTGAATTTCAAGTTGTTGCAGCCTTTTTATTTCAGCTAAAAGGAATTTGCAGCACTCAACGCTGTACAACCATAATTTAAGTCTCCATGGATTCTGGTCGGTTCAACCGAATGAAATAAATTTCTGAGGGATACTCGCTCAGGTCTAGCATGAAGTCAAGCTGGTGCAGTCAAACGCTGATACAAGTACGGTTTGAATTGCCACGCTCCTGATAATCTTTTATGAAAAAAGTCTTCATTTCGAGGCATTTGGACGATGGCAGCATTTTTTACAAAACGCTTGTTGCCAATGGTTTTGCCGTTCATGGCGAGTCGTTGTTGACGTTCAACCCAGTTCCATTCGCCCATCCTCCAAGTTTTGATTGGGTGTTTTTTTCCAGCAAAACTGCCGTTCGGTTTTTTCTTGACAATGAGCAGTGTCCAAGTTTGGAAGGCGTGAAACTGGCAGCGATAGGGGAGGGAACTGCAAAAGCGTTGATAGAGCGTGGGCATCAACCGCATTTCATCGGGGACGGCGACCCTGCGCCCACGGCTGCCTGGTTTTTGGAAGTGGCAAAAGGAAGTCGGATTCTTTTCCCAAGGGCAAAGGAAAGCCGCCAGTCCATTCAGCGGCTGCTCGGCGATGCCATTTCTGCAGTTGACCTGATTGTTTATGAGAATTTCCCAAGGTCTGATGTTGACCTGCCCGACTTCGATGCCCTTGTTTTTACCAGCCCAATGAACGCTTTGGCCTATTTTTCTAGCAAAACTTGGAGAGGAGAAGTAGTGGTTGCCATCGGTGAAACTACCGCAACGGCGCTGCACCAAATTGGCATCCAACAGGTGCATGTAGCCGTGGCCGCAACCGAAGCCGCATTGGCAACGTTGGTACTTAAGCTACCTGTGTTTCAGATGGCAAAGGGAAAATGAAAAAATCAGACATATCCTATGCGCTTATAACAGGGGCCAGCCAAGGCTTGGGACGTGCCATGGCCTTTGAACTGGCAAAGCGAAAGGTGAACCTCTTATTGGTAGCGTTGCCCGGAGAAGGCCTATCGGGCTTGGCTTCACAATTGTCTGAGCATCAAATCAGCGTCCATTGCTTCGAAATGGATTTGTCCCTTCGGGAAAATGTGGAGGCACTTGCAGCTGATATTAACCTGCGTTTTGACGTGCATATTCTCATCAACAACGCTGGCATTGGGGGTACCAAGCATATAGGGGCTGCCGAACTGGCCTACTTAGACGCAATCATTCAACTAAATATCATGGCAACAGCACTGCTGACCCTGCTTTTCCTCCCGAATTTGCGGCTGCAAAAAGCAGCTTACGTGCTAAACGTGAGCAGCATGGCCGCCTTTTCTCCGATAGCATTCAAGACTGTTTACCCTGCCAGCAAGTCGTTTGTTCGGCATTTTTCATTGGCCCTCCGGGAAGAGCTTCGTGGAACTGGCATCTCGGTCAGTGTCGTTTATCCCGGCCCCATGAAGACCAATGCGGATGTTTTGCAGCGCATTGAAAGTCATGGGCTTAAAGGTAAAATTGGTTTATTGTCACCAGAGGAGGTTGCCGCTGTTGCCATTCGGCAATTGCTGGACGGTAGGGCCAATATCATTCCAGGCTTTACCAATAAACTGAACCGATGGCTGATGGCTCTTTTGCCGGAAGGCATGGTGATTCGAGTGGTATCGAGGGCTGTTAAAAAGGAAATTGGTAGGTAGCTTCAGCATTAAACAAGCGACGCAGGCTTTACCATTAAAAAAAAACTCCCGACAGCTTTCACTGCCGGGAGTTTGTATTTGTGAACCATGAGCAAGGTTCAATCGCTTGTTTAGATTTACATTTTCACAAACTGCAAATACCTGCGCTCCTTGCCGTCGAGTACTTGAAGGAGGTAAGTGCCGGGCTGCAAACTGCTCATGTCGAGCGAAACCTGCTGTAGGCCCGTGTCATTTGATTCAACTTCTTGCTGTTGTATCGTCCTGCCAAGCATGTCAGTCACCACCAATTTGGCAGCGCTTTCAGCCTGCGTAAACTCAACGTTCAATTTGCCCGTAGTTGGGTTTGGATAGGCCAACAGGTTCGATTCAGAAACATTGTTCAAGCTGTTTTCTTGCGAAATGCTGCGGTCGTCCGTTTCAGGGTCGCCCGTAAAGTTGAGGCAGCCAGTGATCACCACGTCGTCAATATACACGTTGTCACTGTCATCGCTGGCGTCGCAGCGGAGGCGGATACGGGTAGTAGAGGTGAAAGGCCCCGCGATGGTATGTGTGCCAGTGCCCCTTACGTTGTTGTTGAAATTGGTGCCAGCCACCCAAGTTTTCACAGTGGTGTAGGTCGAACCGCCATTGGTGGAGATTTGCAACCAGAAATCCTCGCCATTGGCAAAGTTGACCGTGATATAGCTGAAGTTCACTGTGATTTGATTGTAAGAAGTCAGGTTCTGGTTGGTAGTGCTCATCAACGAAGTAGTAGTATTGTCCCGCAACCGAATGGTATATGTGCCAGAGTTGGCATAAGCGGCATCGTTGATACGGGCGCAGTCGGTGCCACCATCTGTCCAGATGCCCCAGCCAGCTTCAAAGTTTTGGCTGTTGATGGTCTGGAGGTTGCAGCCACCACCGGTAAGTGTCACGCTTCCCGTAGCAGTGCAGCCCCCTGTGCTGGTAACGGTGCAAGTGTAGGTGCCAGCGCCAAGGCCAATGATGGTCTGGGTATTTCCGCCATTACTCCAGGCATAAGTATAAGGTGCAGTGCCACCCGTAGGGTTGGAAGTAGCGGTGCCGTTGTTGCCGCTGGTGGGGTTGGTGCCCGTTACGTTGGCTGCAAGCACGGCGGGTTGCGTGATGGTCACACTGCCCGAAGTAGAGGCGCTACCCGAAGTGACAGTGCAGGTATAGGTGCCAGCAACAAGGCCGGAAATGGTCGCTGTGTTGCCGCCATTGCTCCAAAGATAGGTATAGCTACCGTTGCCGCCAGATGCCGTTGCCGTTGCAGTGCCGCTGTTCCCGCCATTGCAAAGCACATTGGTGCCAGTGACCACAACAGTAACAGGAGGGTTGCCGGGTGTGTAGCAAAGGTTCAAGCTCCAGCTGTTGAGCGAGCCGCCATCCTGATTGGCAACGTCCTGTACCGTCAGCGTCCAGGTACCATTGATGTTCTGGCCATTGAAAGCTGAAAGTGCCTGCAAAGGCTGGTAGGTGCCGTTGTTCGTTGGCGGGCAGGGCAGCGAGGAATAAGGCAAACCTGCGTCATCAAAATTGGTCAACACGTTGTCTTCGCTGGCGCAAATCTGGCTGAAAAGTGTGATTTCAGTTCCAGCAGGGCTTTTCAGCTTTACGATCATGTCGTTTATCCAGGTGTGCGTGATGCCAAGGTTCAGGAGGTTCACGTCATTGATGGTGCCACTGGCTGAGATGGTGAGGATGGACGTCACTATTGGTGTGCCACTGGCCGAAATGGTCTTGGGCACGTCGGTACTTGCTTGCGTCAAGCAGGTGTTGTTGGCAGTGGTGAAACTGAATGTGGTGGAGTAGGCACCAGTACCACACTGGCTCGTGCCACGAACATGCCAGTAGAACAAAGTATTGGAAGCCAGCGGCGTTGTTGGCGTGTAGCTGTTGACAGGGAGGTTGGTGGCATTGATGACGATGTTTGAGAAAGCGGCATCAGTGGCCACTTGCAGGTCATAAGCCGTTGCGTTCGCAGCATTGTTCCATTTGAACAAAGGTGTTTGCGAAACATCAACAGCGCCATTGGCGGGCAGTATCAGGGTTACTGTGCCAGGCGCACCAGCAAGCACGGTCAAGCTCGCAGTGGCGGTTTGCACCAGCGCACCACTTGTGCCAGTTATCGTTAGCGTATAGGTGCCTGCGGCAACGCCAGCAGTTGTAACAGTCATAGTGCTATTGCCGGCTGGTGGAACCACAACAGGGTTTGGGCTAAAAGAAGCCGTTGCGCCAGCAGGCAGGCCAGATGCACTGAGCGTGACGCTGCCGCTGAATGAACCTGTCACACCGACAGCGACAGCATAGGTTGCATTGGCAGGCGAACAAACGCTCTGGCTGGCAGGCGTTACGTTCAAAGTGAAATTGTTGGTCGCTGCCGTGATGGTGAAGTTGACGTTGGAAATATCATAGAATATATTTCCATTGCCCTTTACCATGATGCGGGCGGTGGTGCTGACCACGTTTGGCAAAGTGATGGACTGCGTTCCGTCGTTCGGCGTAGCAGTTGCCAATGTTGTTGGGTAAGTCAAGCCGCCGTCTGTGGAGAGCAAGATGTCCACATTTGCGCAGCTAACGGGGGCAGCGGTCGTGCCTGCCACGTTCCAAGTCACGGTCTGCGTGGAGCTGGCTGGCCAGCTAACTGCCGTATTTGGAGCCGTTAACACAAATGGGCCAGCCGTTCCATTGACCGTTACAATCATGTTGTCCTCAGCCGTACAGCCACCGCCCACATGGTTGTCACGCACAACCATGCGGAAGTTGAGGGTGCGGCCAACGCTGTTCAATACCTCCCAAGTTGGGTTGACGTTGTTCACCACGTCCACCAATCGGGGCATGTAGCGGGATGGTGAAGCCGTGCCTTTAAAAGAGCGGAACATGGGGCCTGTGGTGCTGGTCGCTACGGGAGGCATGGTCGCCACTGCGTTGTCCATTTGCTCCCAAGTATAGGTGATGGGGTCGCTATTGGGGTCAGTGCCGGTGCCTGTCAGTATGAACGGAGTTGATTTTGGAATCACATAGTCGGCACCTGCGTTAGCAGTCGGGGTGCTGTTGATGGTGGTATTGGTGGAGCATGTGTTGCCACCTCCGCCAGCGTTGCTGCCTACTTCAGCGGCTATTTCCTGCAAGCTGATGGCATGGAAATAGTCGTCGGAATTGTTCTGCACGTTGGGTGCGCAAATGCCCGCATAACCCATTATAGTACTGGCGCTACCAGGTTCCATGGCCGTTGCATTGTTGCGGTTGCAAGCATTGTTCTGCGTATGATTGGCACCGTACTGGTGGCCCATCTCGTGCGCCACGTAATCAATATCAAATGGGTCGCCAATGGGGCTTGGCTGGCCAGTGACGCCTCCTGCCTTTAAGTTGTTGGTACATACAGCGCCGAGGTAAGCCACACCGCCGCCGCCTGTGGAGAACACGTGCCCGATGTCGTAGTTGGC
>JANPLH010000014.1:0-18194 GCA_031426435.1 Saprospiraceae bacterium
CGCTGGCAAGTTCCTCGCCCGTGCAGGGTCGGACGGCATGAAAGCCGCCCAGACGCCCAAGCCCATCTCGGACTCCCTTCGTGTTGCAGCAAAGGCAAAATGGGGCTGGCAGTGGGACAACCTCGAAACACCAACAAGGCCCGTGGGAATCACACCTTATTTTGGCCGTGTTAAGCCGTGGTGCATCCCCAACGTGGAGGCCGTGCGGCCCCCAGTACCTCCGGCACCCGGTTCGGCGGAGTTTATTAGAGATGCTGAAGAAATAAAGGATATCAGCAAAAACCTGACGAATGAGCAGCGGAAAATCGCAAACTTCTGGTCAGACGGCCCAAGCACCTACACCCCGCCGGGCCATTGGAATCGCTTCGCCTGCGATGAGATAGTGAACTACAAGCTGAACCCGCTGCGGGCTGCCCGCACTTTGGCCTACATGAACATGGCAATCATGGATGCAGGCATCAGTTGCTGGGATGCCAAGTATTATTACCACTATGCTCGGCCAATTCAGGCTGTCCCTGGCTTTAAAACTATTCTCGGTACGCCAAACTTCCCCAGCTACACTTCTGGCCACTCCACCTTTTCGGCGGCAGCGGCAGCGGTGCTTGCGCATATTTTCCCCGCCGACGCTGCGAAGTTTGACAAATGGGCTAAGGAAGCTGCTGAATCGCGCATTTATGGCGGCATACATTACCGGTTTGATGCGGACATGGGTAATACGCAGGGTAAAGCTTGTGGCAACTATGCCGTGGAGGTTGCTAAATCAGATGGTGCCGAATAAAATATACTAAACCAAATGAAGAACGTAAAACGGCCTGTCGGAGCAATCCGGCAGGCCGTTTCTTTTAAATAAGATATTGTTGGATTAAGATATTGGGATATTCGGGATTATGTTTTAAGAATTAAGGTCTTGAAACCCTCGGATTTATTGAGTATCCCAATATCCCAATATCCATTTTCTAATTCCCAAACCCTTCGCTGTTAAAATACTCATTAAGCTCCCCGTCGCTGCCTTTATTCAGGTTGTCCTTGATTTCGATTTTAAGTTCGTTTTGGAAGGGCGTTGGGTCAGATATAGGGCTTTGGTAATAGAGGAAATAAATGCTGTTGGAAAGGCTCTGAATTTCCGCTTGGATACTGGTGAACATCTGTTCCAGGCCAGCCGTATCGTCGGCCTTGAAGTAGCGGTCTGGTACTTTGGCGAGGTTTTTCAGGGCTGATTCGTCGAGGTCAGGGCTGGCGAGGGCGGCCACGTAGGCACGGCGGCTGCCGAGTGCGGTAAGCGCATCGGGGAGGGTGATGGTTTGCGAAGCATTGTGCCTGCCGTCGGTGAAGATGACGAGGCTGCCGTCCACGATGCCGTCAATGCTGTAATTGTCCTCCCAAAGGTCGGCCACGTCAATGATGGCACCATAGAGATTGGTGGAATTGACGAGGCCCGTTTCCGGAATGCCGTCAATGGCCGTAAGCAGTTCTGCCTTGTTTTTGGAAAATGCTTTCACTAATTTGGTTTCCGAATCAAAAGTATAAATAGCGATTTGTTGCTCCGGCAATTTCATCTCCACCAATGAGCGGGCGGCAGACTTGATTTGTGGCACCATACCCTCCACGCTGCGGGTAATATCCAGCAGCAGCACGGTTTTCAGCTCGAAAGGGATGGAACTGATGCCCACCCGAAGGTCGGCCTCCGAGTCTATTTTTCCCTTGTTTTCGGTGACGATGAAATCTTCTTTTTGGAGGGAAGAAACCCCCTTGCCATCGTAGTCAGTGACTTGGAACAGCACCTGTACCATGCGCTGGTCGGGTATCACGCCCACTTCAAAAGTCTTCAAGCGGTAAAACTTGGAGAGGTCGGTGGGCAGCCCGTCGTCGTCTTTGTTGCAGCCGATGGAGGCGGTGAGCAGGAAGAGCAGGGCAAATTTTGAGTAGGTGGAAATGGACTTCATGTGCTGTGAATTTTTAACTTAAACGATGTCGAAGCCCAGTTTTGTTTTGTATCAAACGTTAAATATCCGGGCAAGCGACAAAATGAGGCAGCCAGCCAATGCCTATCCACAAAAACACGGGTGTTTTAAGGAATACTTAACCGCTGCCGCAATAGGGATGCGGCTTGGGCGGCACTTACCCCCATCAGGCGTTCCGCTTTTTTGCGACAAAAAGGAAGCCAGCAACGAGCAGCAAACCCAGCAATATCAAAGTGACGACTCCCGGTTTGTACTTCAACACCTGCTTTTGCGCAGCATCGTCATCAGCAGTGGCAAGCGCACTCACAATGGTATCCGTATTGTGTTTCAGCATTTGATAATAAGCGGGTGCATCACTGTTTATGTCGCCAATGGCATCAGAAAACAGTTTGCCGCCGATGTGCAGCTTGTTGTCCTTGGCGAATTGCGTCAGCAGCTTGGGGTTCACCGTGGTTTCGATGAAAACGGCTGGGACGCCGCTTTCTTTTATCAGTTTTGAGAGGCGCAGCATATCCGAAGTTTGCGCCTCCGCGTCGGTGGAGATGCCCTGCAACGGCTCCAACCGCAGCCCGTAGCGTTTGCCGTAGTATTCAAATGCATCGTGGGAGGTGATGAGGATGCGGTGCTGTTCCGGTATCTTTTTTATTTGCTCCGCAATATAGGCGTCGAGGTCTTCCAATTGCCTCCGGTAAACGCCATAATTGAACGCATATACTTCCCGGTTGGCAGGGTCTAATTCCACGAGCGCCTGCTTGATATTTTCGATATAAATCAGACCGTTGGCCGCCGTCATCCAGGGGTGAGGGTCGCTGGCGTTATTATGAGTGGAGTGGATGGCATCAATACCCTCGGTAATGGTGACCACTTTTGCCTTGGCATTGGCGCTGGCGATGAGTTGGTCGAGCCAAGTCTCCAAGTTGAGGCCGTTCTTGAGAATTAGGTCGGCGGAGGACACCAGTTGCGCATCGGCGGGTGTCGGTTCATAGCCATGCGGGTCGCTACCTACTGGCACAATAGTCTTGATAATAACATGCCCCCCTGCAATATTCTCCGCCATATCGGCGAATATAGCGGTCGTTGCGACGACGATTTTTTGCGGTGTTTGCGCCAGCAAAAGCAGCTTAAATAATAGCAATAACAGAAAGGTCAGCGCTCCTTTTTTCATGATAATTCGCTGTTTATGCTCAAAAGATATTGCGCTCATTGTCCGTCTTTGGAAACACAACTGCCAGCAACTCAACTGCCCTAGCCCTAAAAAAAATGGGCCGCCCCGGTACTGACCGCAAGCTGCCCACTCATTTGGTTCTCTGCACAAAAAGGTTTTCGCAAACCTTATGCGAGACGGTAATTTCTTCTTTGTCTATGATGGCCACCCGCATGGAGCCGTCGTAATCGAATCGCTCCATTACTTGCAGCTCGGTGCCCAGCGACAGTTGCACCCGGTCAAGGTACTGGAGGAAAGAAGCCTGCGACTCCTGCACCCCCACCACCACTGCCTTTTCGCCGGGTGCCAGCGCCGAAAGCAGCACTTGTTTCCGGCTGGCCATTCGGCCTTTGGCGTCGGGTATCGGGTCGCCATGCGGGTCGTATGTGGGGCGGTCGAGGAAGACATCGAGGCGTTCCACGAGTTCTTCCGACTGCACATGCTCCAATTGTTCGGCGATGTCATGCACGGCATCCCAGGAGAAGCCGAGTTTTTGCACCAAGAACGACTCCCAAAGCCGATGCCTTCGCACGAGGTTGGTGGCTAACTCGTGGCCCCGCTCTGTCATTGCGACGCCCCGGTGCTTTTCATAGTGAAGGAGGCCCTTGCTGGCCAGCCGTTTCAACATATCCGTCACCGAAGCCGCTGCCGTGTTCATCGCCGCTGCGATGGCATTGGTGCTTGCGGTTTTGCCGCCTGCGGCCATGCCGCCTTCAGGCTCGGTTAGTTTATAGATGGCCTTTAGGTAATTCTCCTCTGCTTGGGTGAGGGTTTCCATCTTGTGCTTATTGATTTTGGGCAAAGTTAAAAGATTTTTAGGTGGGGCTAAAAATCTTTTTGAATAAATTTCGATATGATTCTCTCAAATTGACATTAAAATCAATAAAAGAAGAAGCCCTGTCAGCATTACCGACAAGGGCTTCTTTTATAGCAATTTGTAATCCTGTTTATCAGCTTACAGCAGTATCATCTTTCTCACCGCCGTACCCTTTGCCGTTTCCAGCTTGTAGTACAGCACGCCGCTCGTTGGTAGTTCGGTGCGCTCGATGGCCACTTGGTTGTAGCCTTTGTCGTAGCTGCTGCGGATGGACTTCATCACCCGGCCATCCGTATCGAAGATGGTGAGGGTAGCCTCGCCCCGCTCCGGCAGCGTGAAGCCGATGGTGGTGCGCTCGCTGAACGGGTTCGGTTGATTTTGGTAGAGCTGGAACCCGGCGCTCGTCTGCGCATTGGCTGTATTTGAAAACTCAAGCACTGGCAGCTTCGCCTCGCCGTCCGACGGGTAGGCCAATGCCTCCGTGTAGCGGGCGGTCATCGAGAGCATCTCGCTCAGGCGGCCCGGCTTTTTCACCATAAAACGAAGGCTGAAAAGGGCGTCGTCCTTCTCTAAGTTGGCAGGTACCGGGTGGAACCATGCCGCCGTGAGAATTCCCTGCCCAAGCAGCGATTTGCCAAAGGCTTCATCGCTCCAGGATGGCAGTACGCCCTTTTCAAAACCTCGCAATTCCAGATCGTCAGTTTCAAATTCTAATGTAAATTGTATGGCAAGCAGCTCGCTTGCGGTTGTTGCTTTTATTGGCACAACGATTTCCTCTCCAGCTGCCAGTTCCCGGTCTTCGGTGAGCAGGGTAAGCAGGCCGTTGCTGCGCTCGCCCGTTTCGTCGCCAGTGAGGCCGGGCAGTGCGTTGCCGTTCACGTCACCTATTTTGATGCCCACGAAATCCGCATTGCTCAGGTGCTGCCCAACATCGGACAGGTTCAGTGCGGCTGGGAAGGGCGATGAGAACGGGTTGGCAGGGTTCGGGAACACGTAACTCTTTGGCACAAAGCGCCATGAGGTGTTGTTCGGGAAATCGTCTATGATGTGCAAAATCATTTTGCGCAGCTCCAAAATATCGAGCGTGGTGACGGCCCCGCTGCGGTTCACGTCGGCGGCAATGAGCTTGTACGGCGAGGTGAACGGGTGCGAGCCGAGCACGTGGCTGGTCATCAGTGCAAGGTCGAAGGTGGTGACGCCGTTGAGCGGCCCATCGTCTTTTTGCGGAGCAATGATGTAATCGTCGCCTTGATGCAGCCCAGTGATTTGGAAAAAGCCGGAGCCGTCCGTTTCGTCCATCATCGGCGTATTGGTGGCGGACACTTCCACAGAGGGCATCTCGTCGCCCATCATGGACTCCACGACGCCCGCCACGCTGATGCCGTTCACCACGAGGGTGTCGTCCATGAAATCGCAGAGGTTCATATTGTCCTGCACGAATACGCTGGTCACGCAGAAGGCGCTGTTGCCCGCTTCGTCCGTCACCCAGACTTCCACGAAGAACTCGCCCCGGTCATCGCAATCCAGCACGAGGCCATCTGTTGGCAGTGCCGGGTCACCCACGAATCGGATGGTGTATTCAAGGTCGTCCTGTGCTGTGCAATTGTCGAAGCTATTGTCGTTGAACTGCTCGGCATTCACCATTGCCATGATCTGGCCAGCCATTAGCTGCAGCTCGGTGATGATGCCTGTGTTGCAATACGGCGTTGGCGGTTTCAGGTCGGTGACAGTGAGGGTGAAGTCGCAATTTGTCTTGTTGCCACAGCCGTCTTCTATCGTGAAAACAATATTATGTATCCCCTGCGGGTAAAAGCCGCTCGCATTGTTGCCCGCTACTGCAAAGGGCGAGTTGTTAGTAATGGTGATTTCCTGGCTGCAATCGGTGGCCGTCACTGGCGATACAACAACTTGAGCCAAGCCGCAATCGGCGCCTACGCTTACGACAATATCCGTTGGGCAAGAAGTGATGATTGGGGCCTTGGTGTCCACCACGGCAATGATTTGCTGCTTCGTCCAGATGCCAACGTTCGGTACGCCCGGTGTATAGTGGCACCAGTCAATGATTCGCCAGGTACGCACCAGCTTGTAGCAGGCTGGCGATGAAATATCGAACAACTGGTCAGTATGGTTCACGGCCAGCATTGCGCAAGCAGATGTAGGTGTGACTGGGTAATTGTAGCCCGCTGGCAGGTCTTCTGGGTCGAAGATGGAAGGCCCGCCGCAGTAGTTTACAATCATGGTGTCCTTCGGCCAAACGATGCCCACGCCGTTGTAAGGCGTCGAGTTGACGACCGTTATGGTCTGCGAGCAGGTGTTGGTGTTGCCGCTGGGGTCGGTCGCCGTGAACGAGCGGATGATGGTTCCCTCGCCGCAGTTGTTGATGTTCGTGGTGGCGGTGCTTTGCAACGTGAAACTGCAATTGTCATACACATAAGGCGTCCCGAAAATGGACAGGTTCGAGTAGTTGGCCGTGCACTGGATGGTCTGGTTGGCAGGGCAAGAGATGCCCGGTGGCAGCTTGTCCTGAACGGTAACCTGCACCATGCAGGTGTTGAACGAGTTCGGGTCGTTGCCTCTTGCCACTTTGATGGTCACCATCACGGTGGTGCCCGCATCGGCACAGGTAAATTGCACCGTGGGCGCAAACGGCCCGGACATGCCCCGCCTGCCTGTGAAGACCAGTGAGCCGGGGCAGTTGTCGTAGCTACCGTGGTCGAAGATGCTGGCCGGGACGTTTACGGGACCATTGGACGGTAGGCCGACCACTGGCAGTTCCTTGCAAATGGCCGTTGGGCTTTCGTTGTCGAAGACAAACAGCTTGCTGGTGCAGGCAGCCGAAACGTTGTTGCAGCTGTCGCCTGCCACGAAGGTGACGGTGTACATGCCTTTTGGCAGGTTTTGCACCATGTTGTTCACCACCGGGAAGCCGGGGATGCTCGCCGAGATGTAAAATTGGCTGCAGTTGTCTGTCACCACAGGGTCGTCCAGCACGATGTCAGCGTTGCAAACGCCTGGGTCGGTTTGGTAAAAAATCGAGTCCGTGCAAGTGATAACGGGCGGCGTGGTGTCTTTTAAAAGGATGACTTGCGTACCAGTTACTACGTCGATGATGATACAGTTGTCGCTGACCGTCCAGGTGCGCAGGATGGTGCGGTTGCCGCAGGCAGAAGGCGGCGTGTTCACATCGGTAAACGACACGTTGAAATTGCAAAGACCGTCGCTGCCAATGGGTATGCCGTTCATGGTCGGCCTGCCCGTGTTGGCGGGCAACGAGGATGCGGTGCAATTGATGGTGATGTTCGGCGGCAGTTGTACCATTGATATATTGGGCCGCCGCACGAAGATTTTCTGTGTGCAGGTCGAGTCGTTGCCGTAGGCATCCACCACCGTCCAAGTCCTGTCCACCCTTGCGATAAAAGCCGCTGGCACGAAATTGCACACTGGCCCGACGGTGTCGTCAGCGAAGAACAACGTGTCAATCATGCAGTTGTCGCTGATAGTCACGGGGTTCAGGTTGATGGGCAGCAGCGATTCGTTGCAGTTGATGGTGTCGTTGGGGCAGGTAAGCGCAGGTATTTGGCCGTCGTAAATAAAGGCGTTGGTTGAGCAGCTTACCCCGGTCGCAATGTCCTTCACTTCCAGTATCACGAACTGGTCGAAGTAGTCGCTGACGTCAATCCAAACGAAGCTGGTGTCCCAGGCGATGGTGTCGCCGTCGAGTTCCTTCACCACGATCCAGAACGGGCCTGGGCAGGTGGTGGTTTTGATGAGCAGCCCGGTGTCAATACGGGCCATACAGTCAACGGAGGGGGAAATGTTGAGGTCGTCCTCACAGGCGATAACGCCCGCCAATGCTGGGATTTGGGAGAATAGGACGAGCAGGAATGTCCATAACATCCCCAGTCGGGCCGATTTGTTCTGTTTCATTGTGAATTAAAATTTGTTAACGAAATCTGGATTATATGCTTCCTTCCGCTCGGTGTGTTTGGGGCAAAGGCCCGCCACCCTCACGGCGTGTGAAGTCGAAAATTACTTTTGCAAATGCTTGAAAATCAGTCTATTGCTGAAAACAGAACCAGGTTGGAGAACTACATCGCTTCGAGGAAGTAAGTAGAAATTGGAAATTAGGAAATTAGAAATTGCGCTGATAATCAATCATTTGCGCAAGCTATTTTCTAAACTAATTCCAAGGCTACTTAGAAGCGGCAAACTGAAGGAAAATGTGGTAGTCTTCTCATGTACGAGTAGTGCTCCCTGTCAGTGTGTTGTGTAGCGGTTCTCACGCGCTGTTCGTGCTCCGAAATATATAAACATGCTTGCCCGCCATAAGGCAGGGGTTATTAATCGTCATTGCATATTATCTGGCAACCCATTGACAATCAGGTTGTTGCATTAATAATTAATGGCATTAATTACCAAGCGTTGCTTAGTTTATTAATTGTGTGAATTTTGGAAAAGAATGCTTTGTGCAGTGTTGTGAAGATGTTCGTTTTCTCAATGGAAGTGCTGCCCAATGAGGGCTTTGTATGTCGTTATGGTACAAATAGTAAAAATCATGCCTGTTTTATTTTTTTAATGTGTTTGGGGTGAAAAAATTTGTGTCGAGCTAAAAATTGTTCGGGTCCGGCAACTCCTGCAACTCCGGCAAATTGTCATACCTTACATCTCAATACTTAATTTCTCTAACTAAACCCGCTTTAGCTATGGTTCTTCCTAAATCTTTCCTCCTTCCCATTTTTTTGCTTTGCGCAGCAAGATCCAATGCGCAGCAGTTCAAGCCCGTGCAAGAAAACCCCTTTGGCATCAACACGGCACCCTACGCCTACAACGATATGCAGTTTGCCGACCTGACCATGGATGGGGCTTTTGACATCATCTTCAATGCCTTCGACCTGGAGACTGGGCCGTTCATCATGGCGAACGCTGGTGAGCTTGGCGCACCCGACTTCAATGGGGTACCCTATCTCGACTACTTGGACAACGATGAAAATGGCTTTGGGGAGGGGACTTTCACAGGCCCTGGCGACATGTACTACGATGTTGACGACGACGGGGACATGGACTTGGTTTTTGCCTATCCAAGTGACACTATCACCGTTACCTCAGATTATGCCGTTGAGTACAATGAGGCTGAACTGTCGCAAGGTCTATTCACCTTTTTCTTTATAGGCAATGGAGTTGACGGACCTGCAATAGGGCTTCCCTCATTGCCCATCAGCATTTATGAACTAGGCACCTTCGCCGACTTGGATGGAGATGGCGACGACGATATGTTGGCATCCCGCTACTATGAAGTCACTGGGGCCCACAGTTTCGTGTTTTATGAAAATGCTTCCAATGGGCCTACCCTTTTCTTCAACGGCGTTGATTCCGAAAACCCTTTTGGTCTGCCTTTGAGCAATGATGGCCAAGCCAGCTTTGGTTATCCTTGCCTAATAGATGCTGACTTGGATGGCGACCTTGACCTGGTGGCATCCGTGCTTTCTGGCGACTGGATGTATTATGAAAATACAGGAACTTCCACTGCGCCCGATTTTGCAGTACCCACCACCAATCCGCTTGGCCTCACAAGCCTCCCCGACGGTGGCCAAGTCCACGCCATTGATATCAACAACGACGGCCTGACAGACCTCATCGTTGGTGCAAAGGACAAGGTTTACTACTTCGAGCTTGAACCTGCTTCGGCTGTTGGTGACGTGGCACCTGCGAGCAACTTGTACCTCAGCCCCAACCCCGTCAGCAACCAACTGACCATCCGTGCCGAGCATGGAACCATCGCCTCCATCAGTGTTTCTGACGCTAATGGCAGGTTTCTAAAGCAATTGAAAGGAGAAAATGGAAGCCGCCAAATGACTTTGCTGGTCAGCGAACTGCCGCAGGGCGTTTATTTTGCGAAGGTGGAAATGGCGCAAGGGGGTGTTCAAATTCTTCGGTTTGTGAAGCAATGATTCATAATGACAGCGAGCGGTACGATAGCAAAAGTCAATCGTACCGCTCGCTTGAATTCAACTTTTCCTAATCCTCGCCCTTTGCAATACCCCCATCGGAATCACCTTCACGGGTGAAAAAAAGGATGGGCAAAATATCGTCGCACCATGCGAGTAACTTACAGCTTTCTTTTTTAGATAGCTTCGAGGCGGAGGCGCTCCTGCTCCAAATCTTATCGCTGGCTCTTATGTTCTAAGAATCATACAACCTCAGACTCAAGAAGTTCACACTTTTATAAAGCTTTAGGATTACAAAACTTAATTGGGGCAGGGCTTAAATGCCCTGCCCTATATAATCACTAATAATGAATAGAATACTTCTTCTTTTATTGTTCACCATAATTGCTTGTTTACCACTCATGGCTCAATCTGCTCACCGAAATATATTGCAGATAAAAGCTAATTTGTATTATTTTAAAGGTTCGGAAATAAGGTTTAACCCCTACGTTGTACCATTTAATTTGGTGTATTCCAGATTCCTAAAGGGTAGCCCCTTTTTTTTAGGTTGTAATTTTTCTGATTTCTGGACTCGTTACTCTTTTACTGATGATTTTCATAAGAAACGGGGAGATGTCAATGAACGGGGTTTTATTACTGTGGGCGTACATAGTGGCTTTAGATTACAAATAACCCCGAAAAGAGCTTTTTTGGCCAAGGCAGGCTTGGTCTACCGCTTGGGATGGGAGCAGCAATTTTACTCCATAATAAATGTAGGTGGCAGGTATGAATCTTTCAGTACCGACTATAAATACCGAAACCCCGGTATCGAGCTATCTGCCGAACAACAATTTCAAGTGACCGATAAATGGTCGCTCAATATCGGCGGCGGTTATCAATACTTTTTGTCAAGAACAACCACAAACCACCACCTATGGGTGAATGCTGGTGCGGGATATGCATTTTAGTCTCAGCGAATATTAGTTCTGACATCCGATGCCCCAGCTGCAGGCTTAGTCCAGTGCCTCCGACCAATCGGAATGCTTGAAAAAAAGGCGAAGCCGAAACTGAACGGATGATATTCAATAAATCGGGTGTAATTGTTTGGAGGTATAGCATTTGAAGTCTTCCGGCTTGAGGTGAAACAGGGCGCTGGCGAGCAGCATGGTATTTTGCGGGAGGTAAGCGGCTGTGGTCAACGCTGTTATCAGGTCCTCCTTTTTATAGTACCAAAGCGCCTCCACCACGTCTTCTATAAGTCCCAAATCGAAGGCACGGCGGATGATTTTATTGCGATCCCGCTCAAGTCAATCTTCGACACATCGCTGTCCCAGAACAGCCACGGCAAGAACACAGGCAACGATTTTTCTTCAGTTTTCATGGTAGCAAATATAGGGGCTTTGCGCCGATGTTTTTTGTTCCGGCTACCCGTTTTCAATAATAGGCAGTTACGCGCCAATAGGTTGTCACTGGAAGCATAAAAGCAAAACTTTTCCCCCCCGAAATTTCCACACCCAGAACTATTCCCTAATTTGGCGCTTCAAGTTTGAACCTAACCTACAATTAGAAATTGGAAATTGATAGAAATTCAGAAATTAAGGCAAGTGGTTGATAACCAAGCCGATGTAGAATAATTTCTCAATTTCCTGATTTCAACCAATTTCTACGAAGTACTCACAGTAGCGCATGTCAAAGAATCTCACAGCCCTGTCCGGCAGAAAAGGCCTCACCGACAACCTCTTCGAGGCCATTGGCAACCTCACTGAGCCAACGGGCTTTTTGGATAAAAAAGACGCCGCAAACCTCGCCGAACAGTACCTCGTAGGCGATGCGGCGGTGTATGGGGCCAGCACCTTTTACGACTTCACCCGCCCGGAGAACAAGGGCAAAAAGGTCTATGTCTGCAACGGCAGCGCCTGCCTCGTGGCGGGCACGCAGGACGGGCTGAAAGACCAATTGCGCCAGCATTTCAAGGAAGAAGAAATCGGCGAAATGTGCTGCCTGGGCCGCTGCCACGAGAACAGCGCCTTCCATTTCAACGGCCACAACTACTCTGGCGGCAACCTGCCCCCGTTCGAGAACGCTGACTGCGTCGGCTGCATGGACAGCTACAACGTGCAGGCCATCGGGGCGGGTATTTTGACCCGTCCGTTCGCTAATTTGGAGGTGCTGCACAATGATTTCGCCGCTATGCTCGCCACCTCGCCGGAAGCCGTGCTGGCGCAAATAAAGGCATCCGGGCTGCGGGGCCGGGGCGGTGCAGGCTTTCCCATCGCCATCAAACTGGACGGCTGCCGCAATGCCAAGGGCGACCAAAAATACATCGTCTGCAACGCCGACGAGGGCGACCCCGGCAGCTACTCCGACCGCTATCTGCTTGAACATCAGCCGATTGCAGTGCTGGTCGGACTCATCATCGCTGGCTATGTGACCGGGGCCAACCGTGGCGTCATGTACATCCGATTCGAGTACCCGGAGAGCATTGAGGTCATCAAGCAGGCCATCGCTGACCTCGCTGCCGCTGGGCTGACGGGCAAGGACATCCTCGGCAGCGGCTTTGAGTTTGAGTTCAAGGTCATTGAGGCACGTGGGGCTTATATCTGCGGCGAGGAGACCGCCCTTTTGGCCAGCATCGAAGGGCAGCGGCCAGAGGTGCGGGTGCGCCCGCCGTACCCCGTGAACTCCGGCCTCTTTGGAAAACCGACGGTGGTGAACAACGTGGAGACCCTCGCCAACCTGCATTTCATCGTGAAAAACGGCGGCGAGGCATTCGCCAAAATCGGCACGGAGCGCAGCAGCGGCACCAAGCTCGTTTCCTTGGACAGTGCCTTCCGTCGCCCCGGCATCTATGAGGTGGACATGGGCACACCTTTGTCCACGGTCGTAGAAGAACTGGGGGGCGGCTTCCGTCGCCCGACCAAGGCGCTGCACATCGGCGGGCCGCTTGGTGG
The DNA here is from genome assembly GCA_031426435.1 of Saprospiraceae bacterium. Lineage (GTDB taxonomy): Bacteria > Bacteroidota > Bacteroidia > Chitinophagales > Saprospiraceae > UBA6168. The sequence continues at coordinate 12,858 of JANPLH010000014.1, forward strand.
CCTCGTGCCTGTGCAGAAAATGTTTGACCTGACCGTTGACTTTGAGAGCTTCGCTCAAAATGGGTTCCTGCTTGGCCACGCCAGCATCGTGAGCGTACCTGAGGAATACCCAATGGTAGCCTATCTGGAGCACCTGTTCGCTTTCACCGCCCACGAAAGCTGCGGCAAATGCTTCCCCTGCCGCATCGGTTCGGTGCGGGGCAAAGAGCTGCTGCAAAAAGCCCAAACCAGCGACTATAAGATTGACAGCGAGCTGTTCAACGACCTGTTGGACACCATGAAAAAAGGCTCGCTCTGTGCGCTGGGGGGCGGTATCCCGCTGCCGGTGATGAATGCGATGGCGCATTTTGGGGAGGAGTTGAAGCCGTATTTTAGAACTTGAAAAATTGACATAATGAAAAACTTAGCCACTGCCTTGCTGCTTGCCTTGTTCCCCTTTTGGGCTGCCGCCCAAACGAACATGCTATCCACCAACCTCATTGCGGAGCAAATAATGCTCGGCAACTACAACCCGGCAGCCTACCAGCCCACGGTCGTCATCAGCCATCCGGACGAGCTCGTGCCAGCCGTCATTGCTGGCATCTCGACGGATTCCCTGAAGTCCTACCTGCTGAAACTCAGCACCTTCGAGAACCGCAACACGGGCGCTGACACCGTTTCCAGCACGACGGGAATGGGGGCAGCACGGCGTTGGGTCTATCAGCGTTTCCAGCAGATTAGCGCCGAAAACGAGGGACGGCTCGTGCCCTCCTACCTCCAGTTCGACCTGGACATCTGTGGCATGGGACAACACCGAAACGTGTTCGCCGTACTACCTGGACTGGACACCTCGGCACATGGCGTCATCCTCATCGAAGCGCATTTGGACAGCCGATGCGCTGGCCTCTGCGACATCAATTGTGCGGCCCACGGCATGGAGGACAACGGCAGCGGCACGGCGCTCGTCATTGAATTGGCGAGGGTTATGAGCCATTTTGCGCTCGACCGCACGGTGGTTTTCATGGCCACCATTGGCGAGGAGCAAGGGCTGTATGGTGCCGATGCTTTTGCAAAATACGCCAAGAACAAGGGTATCCCGCTCACGGCGGTGCTGAACAACGACGTTATCGGCGGCGTCATCTGCGGGGAAACCTCCTCGCCGCCCTCCTGCCCTGGGTTCAACCAAGTTGACAGCACACAGGTCAGGCTGTTTTCGCAAGGCAGCTTCAATTCGAGGAACAAACAATTGGCCCGTTTCATAAAACTCCAATACCTGGAAGAGGCGCTCGCACTCTCCGCCGTGCCGATGCAAGTGACCATCATGAGCGCCGAAGACCGCACGGGGCGGGGCGGCGACCATATCCCGTTCCGGCAACAGGGCTTTGCGGCCATGCGCTTCACCTCGGCCAATGAGCACGGCAACGCCGACGTCAGCGACCCGGACTACCATGACCGACAGCACACCTCCGGCGACCTGCTCGGCGTGGACACCAACGGCGACTCGGTGCTTGACTCCTTCTTCGTGGACTTCAACTACCTCGCCCGCAACGCCGCCATCAATGGCAATGCAGCGGCACTTGCTGCCATCGGCCCCGAGACCCCGAATTTTGTGGCCACCCGAACCAGCGAGGAGGTGTTCGTGGACATCTCAGACCCGCAGAACTACGGCCTGTACCGGGTCTTCGTGCGCTCCTCCTCCAATGATTTCGATAGCCTTTTTACCACTTCACAAACGTATTTCACCTTTGCCCGGCCAAGTGGCCTGCTCTACGTGAGCGTGGCCAGCGTGGACGGCAACGGCATCGAAAGCCTGTTTTCCGGAGAGGTCATACCCACCGTGGTCAATGCGGTGGAAGAAGCTACGGCGGTGCCGCTGCCCGCCATCGAACTGCTGCAAAACCGCCCGAACCCCTTCGATGAAGCAACGGTTATCTCTTTCCTCGTCAACCAGGAAATCCGATATAAAACGGCTCAATTGGTCGTCACAAACCTGCAAGGCAAGCCCCTCTGGCAGCAGGACCTGCGCCTGCAAATCGGCATGAACGAGGTGCTGTACGAGCATGGGTACAATGTAACGGGCGTTTATGCTTACAGCCTCGTGGTGGATGGAAAAGTGGTGGGGACGAAGGAGATGGTGTTTGCGAATTGAGCGAAGGCATGGGCCTATGCCAGATTTCAAAACAAGGCTTTGTGGGGCTATTGGGTGACAACCGATTTGCCTGCTCCGTTTGTTCGATGCTTTTGGGATGCTCAAATAGGCGCTTAATTTTTCGAGTGAAAATTGAAGCGGTTTGTGTTTATTGCATCCAATTTAAAAAGTATTATGAAAGGTGATTGACGAGTTTTTCGACGGGCGAAATATTGATTACACCATCAGTTATTTAAGGATTTTGGTCAAATTTCGAGTAGAATAGCCAATCCAGGCCCAGTCTCGCTGCCCAACTCAAAACATAATGCTCACTGTACGGTTCCATCAGTGGAAGCTTTGACGAACAATTGAGGCCCTCCGTTCTTTTCAAACATCCGAAATCCAACTCATACTATAATCATCGCCAATGGGACAATTGTTCTTAGATAAGAATACGCTGAAATTGCTTAGGATTCCGTTTTCGATTTTTCTGATGCCCGTGTTTTTATTGGCCATCAGCCAAGCCGAAATCTTGGTTTTGGACAAGGCAATTTGGGCGTTTCTCATCATCCATTTGCTGGTGTATCCCGCCAGTAATGGTTACAACAGCTATGTGGACAGGGACGAAACCCCAATCGGCGGCCTTGAAAACCCTCCCATGCCCACGGAAGGGCTTTTTTATTTGACCTTGTTGTTGGATGTGACGGCGGTAATTTTGGCTTATATTTTTGTGAAACCATTATTTGCTATTTGCATCGTCGCATATATTTTGGCATCACGAGCTTATAGTTCAAGGCAGATTCGTTTGAAAAAATACGCTTATGCTGGGTTCTTGATAGTCGTGGTATTTCAGGGAGCATTCACGTATTATATGACGAGTATCGCCGCTGATAGTGTGGGCTTCCAATTGAATAACGCCAATATCTATATTCTGCTGGCTGCATCCCTTCAAATTGCGGGTGCTTATCCGCTCACGCAGATATACCAGCATGAGGAAGACCTAAAAGACGGCGTGACCACCATCAGTTATAAATTGGGCTATAACGGCACTTTTATTTTTACGACTCTGATGTTCTTGCTGTGCAATGTATTTTACTTCCTGTATTTTAAAGAAACTCAGCAAATGCTGTCTTTTTATATTTTACAAGCATTCTTTTTGCCATCCATACTGTATTTTGCTTGGTGGTTTTATAAAGTTTCAAAGGACAAAATGCAAGCTAATTTTAAAAACACCATGCGCATGAATGCCATTTCATCATTGTGCATGAGCCTTTACTGCTTAGTGCTCATTTTTTTGAAATAAGGAGCGCAATGCAGAGCCATTGATTTGATAATTTTGTAAAACAAGGATTTATGACAAACAGTTTTTTATGGTGTATTGAGACGGCAACACCTGAATTTTGCCATATTAAGGACAATATAATTGATTTCTATTGCAATGCTGCGGGAGAGGACGAACAGGCTAAGCGAAAAATAAGAGCAGTAGCGCATCGGAGCGGTATCAATAAACGGTATTCCGTCATCAATGATTTTTCGTCAAGCCCAGCCAATTTTAGTTTTTTTCCAAAAAACGAACTGCTTTCCCCTGCGCCCTCCCTTACCCAAAGGATGCAGGTTTTCAAAAAAGAAGCCTTGCCGCTGGCGGCAAAAAGCATCCTTAAAATCGCCAATTTTGAAAGCATAAAAAAGGATATTACCCATATTATTACGGTTACTTGTACCGGGCTTTTTGCACCTGGGTTGGACATAGAGCTGATGGAATTGCTTGATTTGAAGCCTACCACTCATCGAGCAAGCATCAATTTCATGGGCTGCAATGCGGCAGTTTTAGCACTAAAGCAAGCGCACCAGATATGTTGCAGCGAGGCAAACGCATTGGTGCTGGTCGTCTGTGTGGAACTCTGTTCTATTCATTTTCAAAATGAATTTGATGACGATTACCTGATGTCAAACCAGATATTTGGCGATGGCGCTGCGGCAGTGCTGATAGGCACAGAATCAAAGCAATTGGACGAAAAATACAGGCCTGTAAAATTGCAATCCTTCCATTCTTTGGTCATACATGAGGGGCGCAATGAAATGGCCTGGCAATTATCGGAACAAGGTTTCAGGATGAACTTGACCAGCTATGTTTCCCCTTTAATCAATAAATATATGCTCACGCTGATGCAAGACCTCAATATGGATGCAGCAAAGGTCAAACATTGGGCAGTACATCCTGGCGGCAGGAAAATCCTAGACGATTTGTGCAAAACCATGAACATCCACCAAATAGAATTGCGATATGCTTATGAAACGCTCCTGAATTTTGGCAACATGTCCTCGCCTACCATCCTTTTTGTACTTGAAAACTTGTTGCAAAATGCGACACTAGAACCTGGCGACCAAATATTGGCGGCGGCATTTGGGCCTGGATTAAACATAGAAACTGCTATCTTGCAATATGTTTAAATATCGGCACGATACGAAGGAACTGCTCGATGGCGACCAAATACCGACAGCAGATTTGTACCAAAACCTCCGGGAATTGGACTTTATAAACACCTTGCTGGGGGGGTATGCTGTCTCACTGAATGCATTGAGAAAAGTATTGCCCCAAAACAATAAAACCGTCTTGGTGGACATCGGCAGCGGCGGTGGCGATACCCTTAAATACATCGCTAGATGGAATAAAAATAAGGGGTATGATTTGGATTTGGTGGGCATAGATTTAAAAAAAGACTGCACGGCGTATGCGCTTTCAAACAAGCACAACCCCAATATCCGATTCATCACGGACGACTATCGCAACATCCATTTGCACCTTGAAGAAATCCACATCCTGCATGCTTGCCTGTTTTGCCACCATTTAACCGAGGCACAAATCATTGAACTTATACAATATGCAAAAAGCCAAAAAATCATACTGGTTATCAATGACCTCGAAAGAAATCCCATTGGCTATTATGCCATCAAAATATTGACCCGCTTGTTTTCAAAATCCTATTTGGTGAAGAACGATGCTCCGCTTTCTGTGTTACGGGGATTTAAGCGCTCCGAATGGGAAGGTATTTTGCAAAAAGCTGGAGCGGCCCGTTTTGAAATTCATTGGAAATGGGCTTTCCGGCATCAAATCATTGTACACCCATGAATGCGTTGACATCAGTCCCACATAAAAGCAACGGAGAAGCCATAAAAAGCATTTACGATTGCGGCATCGTTGGCGGCGGATTGGCCGGGCTGTGTTTGGC
>JANPLH010000015.1:0-2270 GCA_031426435.1 Saprospiraceae bacterium
GTTCAAGGATGCTTTCGAGAAGCTGGAAATGATCGCCCGATGGGAAAAGACCATCCAATTGGACAATGCCGAAACGAAGCTTTTGGTGAAACCGGGCGGCATTTTTCAGTCGCTGAAAAAGGACGTGGAAATGGTGCTGTCCGAGCTGGATGCCAACGGCAAGGTGGTTTTTCAGCATACCGGAAACGAGGCCATTATTGATATTTTGCAAGAAGAAGGCGTGGAAAACAAGGTGCCGTTCAAGCTCGAAATCAGGAACAATGCTGGCAAGCCCCGGCACTGCGCCCTGCTGTTTGGAAGCAGCAATTACCGATTAATAAGCGCCTATAAAGACGAGGTGCCGGCCAACAGCACGGTGAACGCCCTGCAAGCCAATTTTAAACTGAACAACGGGCAGGCGGAGACCAGCATCCTGAAATTGATAGTGAGCAATAAGCCCATTCACCCCGAATTGCTGGAACAGCAAAACACCTTCAAACTGGGCGAAACCTTGGCTTTTTGGAAAAACAGGGACCTGCTCGGCGTCAGGGGCGAACTACTCGGAGGCACCCGCAGTGGCATTGATATTTTTGATGAAAACGATGAGGCACCGCAGGGCGACCTGCACGACTGGTACAGCGTAAACCTGAAAGTGCAGTGCGTGGGGCAGGCACCGGGCGTGGGAGCAAAAGTCATTTCATTGGCCAATAATTTCATCAAGATATTGGCGCACCCGACCTTCCGTTCCGGCGTAGGGCTGGTACCCGTGCATTCGGGCAGCCGCAACGTGGAGCCGATGGCTGTGGTGAACGAGCTGGCGAGACTGTCGGGCGTGGAAATGCTCCAATTTGGCAGCGGCACAAGGGACACCGCCCCCGCCAATATGCTCGAACTTACCGACCTGCAAAACGAGGCCAGCCTTGCCGAAAACCCGCTGCAATTGGAAATCGCCGCCAACCTCCAAAGCACGGACGAACTGGAGGAATCGCTGCTCTCCTTGACCTTCGACGGGGAACATTTGATACCCGTGGGCATTGCGGAGCGGATGGACAATGGCAATGCGCTCGTGAGCATTTCGCATTTGCCAGACACAGAAGACAATCGCCGTAGCCTCGGCAAGGCACTCAAAATGGTCTTTTTAAAATTGGTGCTGCGCAAAGCCGAGGTGCAATACCTGCGCTGGGTGGATTACAGCGGCCGCAAACCGGAGCGCCGCTCGGCGGGGCTGAGGGAGAAAGTTGGCAAGGCCAAAAACATCGTGCTGCTCATCCACGGCATCATCGGCGATACGGAGGGCATGGCCGTTTTTGCGCAGCAATTGGTGAAAAAAAAGGGCGAAAAAGGCAAGCCTTTCGACCTCGTCCTGACGTTTGACTATGAAAACCTGAATACGCCTATCGAGACGACTGCCGGCAAATTGGAGGAACTACTTAGGCTGGAAGCAGGCATCAGCGCCGAGAGTGGCAAGAAAATCACCATCGTTGCGCATTCGATGGGGGGCTTGGTGAGCCGTTATTTCATCCAAACCCTCGGCGGCGAAAAAGTGGTAAAGCACCTCGTATTGGCGGGAACGCCCAACGGTGGCTCGGCCATTGCCAAAATCACGACTTACCGGGACTATGCGATTCCGGTGCTTTCGCTGCTGGTCAACCTGCCCTGGGGCCTGCCCGCTGCCGCCACCGTCTTGGGCGTCCTGCAGAATTCTAAGACCGTGACCCATACGCTGGAACAAATGGGCGAGGACAGCGATTTTATTCGCAACCTCAACAAAGGCGACTTGCATGGGGTGCGCTGCAATGTGCTGGCGGGGCATTTGGACAAGTTCTTGGCGCACAATGCCGATAAGAAAAAGCTGATGGACAGGGTGTTTAGCCTTGGCGGCAAGCTGTTCTATGGCGATGCGGCGAACGACCTTGCCGTGAGCGTTGACAGTATCAAGTCGTTGCCCAAGGGCAAACCCGCCATTAAATTAATGGATGTGGACTGCCACCATTTATGCTATTTTGATGAGGCGGGAAGTTCGAGTGCCTTGGTGAAATTGCTGGGTGGGGGTGCTATGGCTAAATCACGGTGATTATAAATCCTTTAAAACACACGATGCATATTTTTAAACACATAAGGCACATAAGGACACATAGTAAGTTTCGCCGCAGGCGGAACGAGGTCTAACTATGTGTCCTTATGTGCCTTATGTGTTTAAAAATATGTGTTTTGGTCACGTGAAAAGAAGGTTTTAATTTTATAAAAAAACCCTTCTTATCCATGATAATACATGGCTTAATATTTTCAAT
>JANPLH010000016.1:0-4067 GCA_031426435.1 Saprospiraceae bacterium
AAACCATGCTTGGCCCTAGGAATACATCATCGTCGCAGATGACGCCTTCGTAAATGGAGACGTTGTTTTGCACCTTAACATTGTCGCCGAGAATGACGCCGTTGGCAACGAATACGTTTTGTCCCAAATTGCAGTCCTTGCCAATGATTACCCCCGGCATCACATGGCTAAAATGCCAGATTTTGGTGCCTTCGCCAATTTTGGCACCTTCGTCAATGATGGCGGTAGGGTGTGCGTAAAAGATGGCTGTTGGCTGATGGCTGTTGGCCAAAGTTGGCTTTTGTTTTTTTGCTAGTTGCTGTTTGCCGTTGACTGTATTTTGTCATGGCCGTAGGCCAACTGCGACGTCATGTTCTTAGTCTCGTTGAGATAGCTCTCATGATGATGCATTTTGTCTTCGACAATGACAAAAAAAATTAATTTGCTTCGTAAATCAATCAAAATATGCAAATACCGCATCTGTAATAAAGCCAATTAGGTTTTCTTCCATTTCCGTGTGGATTGGAAGGGATATAACGGACTGACAAAGTTGCTCCGTCACAGGCAGTACCGCACCAACAGGCCAAAAAGCACTAAAGGCTTTTTGTTTATACAAAGGAACCGGGTAATAAATCATGGACGGAATTCCTTTTTCGCCTAAATAAGCAATCAGTGATTCCCGTTTTGCAGCTGGGACTTGTAAAGTGTATTGGTGAAATACATGCGTTGAATTGTCAGCTCTCGCAGGTGTTTTCACACCGGGAATATTGCCAAGCGCATGGTCATAATATTTTGCAACACTTTGCCTTGCTGCGCAATATTCATCCAAATATTGCAATTTAACATTCAGAATTGCTGCTTGTATGGAGTCTAAGCGTGAATTGACGCCCAATACTTCATGGTAATATTTCTTGCGCTGACCATGGTTGGCGATGATTCGCAGTTTTTCAGCCAATTGGTCGTCATTGGTCATGATAGCGCCACCATCGCCATAACAACCTAAGTTTTTGGAAGGGAAAAAGGAGGTGGTGCCGATATGGGCAATGGTTCCCGCCTTTTGTTTATGACCATTGCTAAAAGTATAGTCCGCTCCGATGGCCTGCGCATTGTCTTCTATAACGGCGAGGTTGTATCGGGCCGCTAAATTCATGATGGGTTCCATGTCGGCGCATTGACCGAACAAGTGAACAGGTACAATGGCTTTGGTCTTCGGTGTAATGGCTTTTTCAATGATTTCCGCCGTGATATTGAAGGTGTTTGGGTCAACATCAACCATGACTGGCTTCAATTGCAATAGCCCTATGACCTCTGCGGTGGCTACATAAGTGAAGGTAGGCACAATTACTTCATCGCCGGGTTCAAGTTCCAATGCCATCAATGCAATCTGGAGCGCATCGGTGCCATTGGCACAAGGGATGACATGTTTTACATTCAAGTATTGCTCCAACGCTATTTGGAATTCCTTGACTTGTGGACCATTTATGAACTGGGCGGAATTGATGCAATTGAAGACCGCCTCGTCAATCTCGTTTTTGATGCGGGTATATTGACCCTTAAGGTCAACCATTTGAATATTTAATGTTGTGGCTGTTGGCATTTTGCTGTTGCTTGCTAAAGCAAATAAATCAGCATTTAATGTTTGGAGGATAGTACACAGATATTATTGATTAAACTGGTTTACGCAGATTAAATCCGTGAATATCCGTTTAATCTGTGTCCTATCAAGACTAAGTTGAAAGAATAGATGCAGATTAAATCAGTGGAAATTCGTTTAATCCGTTTAATCTGTGTCCTATCAAACCTCGGTTTAGATAATCATCCCCGCCGCTACGGTCTCGTTTGTGCCTTCGTCCACCAAAATGACACTGCCTGTGATACGGTTTTTGCTATAAGCATCCACCAATAATGGCTTGGTCGTGCGAATGGTGATGCGGGCAATATCGTTCATTCGCACTGTTTTATCTTCGAGATTGCGGTGAAGCGTGTTGACATCCATTTTGTACTGAACATCCTGAACGATGCAGCGAGCGGTCTGGGTAGTATGCCGGATTTCATATTTTCCCCTGACCTGCAAGGACTTTTCATTGAACCAACAAATACGGATGTCCAAATCTTGTTTCGCATCGGGCTGATTGTGTTCCCGCACAATCATATCCCCCCGGCTGATGTCAATATCGTCTTTTAAAAGTATGGTTACAGACATAGGTGGAAATGCCTCCTCGATTTCACCGTCTGCGGTATCAATTTTTTCGATGGAGGAGGTAAAACCGGAAGGCAATACCATAACATTGTCCCCTTTTTTGAGGATGCCACCTGCTACTCGGCCTGCATAGCCTCTATAATCATGGAAATCGTCACTATATGGGCGAATTACAAACTGAACAGGAAAGCGGGTATCAATCAGGTTGTGGTCGCTGCCGATATGCACGTTCTCCAAATAATAGAGTAGGGTAGTGCCGCCGTACCAATCCATGTGCTTCGAGCGGTCAACGATATTATCGCCTTTCAATGCCGAAATAGGAATAAAGGTAACATCGCTGATTTTCAGTTTTGAGGCAAAATCTTCAAAATCCTTTCGAATGTTCTCGTAAGTTTCCTGAGAGTAGTTTACCAAGTCCATCTTATTGATGCAAATGACCAAATGGGGTATTTGCAGCAATGATGCAATAATGGCATGGCGGCGTGTTTGCTCCAAGACGCCTAACCTTGCATCTACCAAAACCAGTGCAACGTTGGAGGTGGAAGCACCTGTCACCATGTTGCGGGTGTACTGGATATGGCCAGGCGTATCTGCAATGATAAACTTCCGCTTTGGCGTCGAAAAATAACGATAAGCCACGTCTATCGTGATGCCTTGCTCCCGTTCTGCTTTAAGGCCATCCGTCAACAAAGCAAGGTTGACGCCTTCTTCACCCCGTCGCTCTGAAGCAGATTTGACCGCATCGTATTGGTCTTCAAAAATAGACTTGCTGTCATAGAGCAAGCGACCAATCAGGGTGCTTTTCCCGTCGTCAACGGAACCAGCAGTAGAGAATCGAAGTAACTCAGAATTCATTTAACTCAGACACAGATTTTCACAGATTACACAGATGCTCAATTGTTGATTATTCTTTTCTTTTGAAAAGACTTAGCCCCAAAGTTGAGAATCAAAGCTAAAGGAGAATTTGCGATTGAAATATAGTTCAAAGTCTGTTTAATATGGTCAGGATTTATTTCAGAACAAGCTTTTAATTCCAATATTATCTCATCAAACGCAACGAAATCAGCGTAAAAACTGTGGGGAAGCACAATGTTCTTATAATGCACGTCAAATCTTTTTTCCCGCTCGTATGGTATCCCTCTCAGCTTGAACTCATACTCCATTGCGTCCTTGTACACTATTTCCATTAAGCCCGGACCTAGAATGTTATGGATTTCCATACAGGTACCAATAATGCTATAAGTCTCATTTTCCAGAAAATATTGGTGTTGGGATTCCATAGTTAAATCAGTGAAATCTGCGTGAATCTGTGTCTTAAAAGTAGCCATCCTTCTTTCTGTCTTCCATGGCGGTGTCCGAGCGTTTATCATCCGTTCGACCGCCACGCTCCGTCTTGCGGCTGGTGGCCACTTCTTCGATGATTTCATCAATGGTGGTTGCCGTGGATTCCCAAACCCCTGTGCAAGTGACATCCCCAATGGTTCGGCAACGGACGGTCATCTCTGATACTTGTTCATCCGCCTTTTTGGGGATGAATTCAGAGTCGGCCAACAATATGCCGTCCCGTTGGAAAACCTTTCGTTGGTGAGCAAAATATAAGCTCGGAAGGGGTACATTTTCTTGGGCAAGGTATTGCCAAACATCTAATTCTGTCCAATTGCTGATGGGAAACACCCGAAAGTGTTCGCCAAGGTGCTTGCGGGCATTGAACAGGTTCCAAAGTTCCGGGCGTTGGTTTTTGGGATCCCATTGGCCAAATTCATCCCGGTGGCTGAAGAAACGCTCTTTGGCCCTGGCCTTTTCCTCATCCCGTCTTGCGCCGCCGATGGCGGCATCGAACTTGCCTGTTTCTAAGGATTCCAACAATACGGCAGTTTGCAGGAAGTTG
>JANPLH010000017.1:0-5967 GCA_031426435.1 Saprospiraceae bacterium
ACCGACTTCAAGAATTTCACCCAAATCGCCGAGACCCTCTCCCCGGCGGCATTGGTGAGCGAGCTGAACGAATGCTTCCGGGCCTTTGACCATATCATCTCGCAGCACCCCGATATAGAAAAAATCAAGACCTTCGGCGACGCCTACCTCTGTGCCAGCGGCCTCGTTGGCCACAAGACCTTGCCAAAGGGCATCGTGCAAGCCGCCCTCGACATGCAGGAATTTTTGGACGACCACAAAGCAGAAAAAATGCGGTTGGGATTGCCTTATTTTGAAGCCCGAATCGGTCTGCACACGGGGCCGGTGGTGGCTGGGGTGGTAGGCTTCAAAAAGTTCGCCTACGACATCTGGGGCGACACCGTCAACATCGCCGCCCGCATGGAACAGCAGTGCGAGCCGGGCCAAGTGAACATATCCGAAACGACCTATGGGCTGGTCAAGTACAATTTCAACTGCGAGTCACGGGGCAAGATTCCCGTCAAAAACAAGGGGGAGATGGAGATGTATTATGTGTCGGGGAAGAAATGATTAATTGATTTAAGATAGACGATATGAGATTTAATATTTAAAATTTATCAGGCCAGTGCTAATTAAAAAACACCAGTATTTTCAGCTACTTACAGCCTTCATAATCTTATATTTTAAATCGTCTATCTTAAATCAAAAATTATAACAGGGAAATCAACAAACGAGAAACATGGAATCCAACAAACGCCTTTTGTCCCTCGACGTCTTCCGGGGCCTCACCATGGCCCTGATGGTCCTCGTCAACAACGCTGGCGGCCTGCCCGCAGGCTCGCCGCTGGTACACGCCGCCTGGAACGGCTGCACCCCCACCGACCTGGTGTTCCCGTCCTTCCTCTTCATCGTCGGTATCGCCATCACCTTCTCGCTGACCAAGCGCAAGGAGGCGGGTGAGAACGTCTACCGCAAAATCCTCGTCCGCACCGCTTGGATAGTCGGCATCGGCGTGTTTTTGAACGGTGCTCCGCAATTTGACCTCAGCTCGTGGCGCATCCCCGGCGTGCTCACCCGTATCGGCATCGTCTATGGCATCACGGCGCTGTTGTTCATGAATTTCAGCCCCAAGCAATTGCTCTGGATTGCCGTCGGATGCCTCGTGGCCTACTGGGGCTTGGAGACGCTCATACCCGTGCCCGGCCAAGGTTACCCCAGCCTCGAAGAAGGCAAGGACCTCGGCGCATGGCTCGACCGCTTGCTGCTGCCCAACCACCTTTACGGAAATACAAGCCAGCCCGACGCCCCGCACCCCGCTTACGACCCCGAAAGCATCCTTGGCACCATCAGTTCACTCGGCACCTGCATCGGCGGTGTGCTCACGGGCTACTGGCTTCGCATAAAACAGGCCGACCTGCCCCGCTGGGCTGGCCTCTTTGCCGTGGGCTTCCTGCTCATGTTGGGTGGGCTTTTGTGGGGCGAAGCGTTCCACATCAACAAAAAACTCTGGACGAGCAGCTACGTCCTCTACCACAGCGGCCTCGCACTCCTCTGCCTCAGCACCGTCTGGTGGATTGTGGATTTCAAGGGAAAAACGGGCTGGACGGCCCCCTTCGTCTGGCTCGGTGTGAACCCGTTGGCCATCTACCTAAGCCATGAAATATTGTCCATCGCTATGGGCAGCATCCCCGTCGGAGATAGCCCCACGGGGACAAGCAGCCTGTATGATTTGGTACGGGATACCCTGTTTGGCTGGATGGGGCACAACCCCGCCGTTTTCTTCAATGCCCTGCTGCACGTTGTAGTTAATACGCTGATAGCGTGGGTCTTGTACAAGAAGCAGCTTTTTATACGAGTCTGATTTGTACACCTGCCCACGCCATGCGTGAAGTCCTGCTGTGCGAAACCCTATGCGCCGCTTTTGTCATTGCCATAGGCAAACTGCAACGTCTCGCGAGATGTCGCAGTTTGCCTATGGCAATGACAAAAGCGGCGCATAGCATGACGAACACGAAACGCACATTGCGTAAAATTGACCTTGCTAATGATTACTGTCGAAAGCGCAACCGCCATCGTCCTCGCAAACGCCTTGCCCCTGCCGGACGAGCTTGTACCGATGCATCTCGCCACAGGCCGTGTGCTTCGTGAGCCGCTCCTGGCCGATCGGGATTTCCCGCCCTTTGACCGGGTTTCAATGGATGGGATTGCTATCAGCTTCGCAAATTTTGAGGCTGGCCAGCGCAGATTTTTTATCGAAAAAATACAAGCGGCGGGTGCTCCGCAATTGGCGCTGGCGCAAACGGAAAACTGCATCGAAGTGATGACCGGAGCCATGTTACCGCAAGGCACCGATGCTGTCATACGCTACGAAGACCTGAGCATTGATGCGGGTTTTACAACCATCCACCTTGAAAAAGTGCAGCGCAGACAGAACATCCATGAGCAGGGCGTTGACCGGAAGAAAGGCGAAACCATCGTTGTCGAAGGCAAACTGATAAGCCCCACCGAGTTGGGCGTGGCGGCCACGATTGGCAAGTCGCAGTTGCGGGTGGCGGCGCCGCCAAGGGTCTGCGTCCTCTCCTCCGGCGATGAACTGGTGGAGGTGGATGAAACGCCATTGCCCCACCAAATCCGAAAGTCAAACGTGCATGTGATGGCCGCCGTGCTGGGCACTTGGGGCCTCGCCAGCGACCTACTCCACCTGCCGGACGACCCCGCTGCCATTGAAACTACACTGGGGGATTGTTTAAAAAAATACGACGTGCTGCTGATGAGCGGCGGCGTTTCGATGGGTAAATTTGACCATATCCCGGCGGCGCTGGAGCGACTTGGGGTACGGAAGTTATTCCACAAAATTTCGCAAAGGCCGGGCAAGCCATTCTGGTTCGGACGCTCGGAAGGCACGGTGGTATTTGCTTTTCCGGGCAACCCCGTGTCGTCGTTCATGTGCCTGCACCGCTACTTCCGGCCTTGGCTGCGGGCTTCGCAAGGTTTGCAAGCCATTGAAAATCAATACGCTGTGCTGGCCGAAAACTATATTTTCAAGCCCGACCTCACCTATTTTTTGCAGGTAAAATTGGCCGCAGGCCAATACGGCCGCACCCTCGCCACGCCTGTGACCGGACAAGGCTCTGGCGACCTCGCCAACCTCGTGGACTCGGATGCTTTCATCGAATTGCCGCTTGAGCGGCAGGAGTTTAAACAGGGCGAGGCGTTCCCGATTTGGCGATTCCGTTAGCGGCGGGCGTAGGCCACTTCCCCTTTCCGAAAATCTTCCCGGATTGGGTTAAACACGTCCAGAATACGGCAGTGCGTTAGCGCCCGCCCGCTGTGCGGCACGTTGGAAGGAATGACGAGGCAATCGCCCGCCCGCAGCAGCATTTTTTCACCGCCCAAGACGAACTCGAACTCGCCTTCCAGCATATTGGAGACCTGCTCGTGGAAGTGTGCGTGTTCTGGCAGTTCGCCCCCGGCTTCCACGTCCACGTAGGCGAGGGTCATGGTTTCGGTATGGAACATTTGGGCGGTGAAGCCACGGGTGATTTCAAAAAAGGGGACATCGGTGAGGGTGATTTTCATTGTTGTATTGCTTTATTGTCAAATTGTTTTGAGCACACAACAATACAACAATAAAGCAATTCAACAATTTCTACCTCCCCTCAAACGCATACCTTTTTGTATAAAAATTGAAGAAGAACAGCACTCCCGTCACGATAATTTTGGCGAGGATGGGCCAGTCGCATAGGATTGGTAGTTTCACCAACAGCCACATCATGGCAACGCCCAGACCCCAGCCGATGACGGAAAAGAGCATGGAAATGGCGAAGGCATGATGGGCCTTGCGTTTCAGGTCGAAGATGAAGCGTTTTTGAAGGTAAAAATTGACCACCACGGCGATGGGGTACGAGATGCTGTGCGCCGTGACAGGGTCGAACCAGAGCCAGTCGAGCAGCAGGTACAACGCATAGTCCACCCCCGTAGCGATGACGGAGGAGGTGAGGAATTTGCTTTGGGGCAAAATGGCGGAAACCAAGTTTTTCATTCGTACAGGTATCAGAACTGCTTCAGTTCCACGCTTTTGTTCTTGCTGAACTTGTTTTCCTTGAAGCACAGCTCGTCGTTTTTGAACCGAGTAATGGTAGATTCATCAAAGGAATAATCAACCCCATTGTAGCTACCGTCGAAATGTGTTTCCAAACTGACATAATTAGTGGTCGTCTCACCGTCCGAGTGGGTTTCGTCGTCCATGTACCAAGTACCAGTAGCTAATACGGTCAAAGCGTCTTTATCGAGGATGTTCAGCGTTCCGTCTTGTAGGAACTCCAGGAGTGTAGCTTTGTAGTCGTCGGTGATGGTTTCGTTGTCAAACAGCTTCAACTTTTTGACTTCTTCAAACTCCCATGTACCGAGAATCCTATCCTCGTATTTATCCTTTTGGGACTCTATTTCACAGGAAGAAGCGATTAGCAATAAGGTAATGAAGCAAGCGAACTGTTGCTGTAAAAAGAAAGATTTCATGGCAATAGATTTAAAGGTGAATTGCCCAAAATTAATCAATTTATTTTTTTTTAAAATAGGGCTACACAACATTTTAATCCTTTTTTAAGGCCAACTCCCGCTCAAAAAACTTCCGCACCTCCCCCCAGTCATCCGCCCTCGTAAACCGCTCCTCGCCCACATTGTGCGAGGCGGTAAACAGCAGCCCCTTCCCATTGAAGCCTTCGAGGTTCCAGGCGTGGTCGTCAATCATGTAGTCGGCTTGGATGATGCGCTTGTCGCCGCAGAGCACGAGCCGCTGCCAGCCGATGAAGGGGAAGTGCGCATCGAGCCAGTCGAGCTTGTCAATCAGGGAGTTGCGGAACTCGGTGGCGGCGGTCACGGCATACACGTCGTAATGCTCGGTGAGCCAGCGCACCACTTCTTGGCTGCCTTCCATCACGGGCAGGTCGGCGAAGAAACCGGGTTCTTGCAGGTAGCCCCGGATATGGGCGGCGTTGGGCAGTTGGTAAATCTTTTTGCCCCACCAGACCTCCCTCGGCGGGCGCTCGCCAAAGTCCCGCTCGTAGAGGTCAAGGAACTTGGGCGTCACGTCGGCGATGACCTCATCCATGTCGAGGGCGATGCGCTTTTTGCGGCCTGCGGGGTTTTCGTTCATGAATTCTTCAAGTGGTGTTTTGTACATCATGTCCTATTTGTGGCCACCCAATTTATTGGTCAGGCCGATTTTCATTTTAGCAAACCGGTCAGCCCAATAAATTGGGTGACCACAATCGTCAACCACCATTCACCTGGTTCATCGCAAGTGATAAACCAATCGTGCCAAACGCCTTTACGCCATCAGCGGCTTTTCGCAGGATATCGGGCAGGGCTTCCTGCTCTTTTTTGTCCCACTCGCCCAGCACGTAGTTTACCTGCTGGCCCTTGTGGAACTCGTCGCCGATGCCGATGCGCAAGCGGGCGTAATTATTGCCACCATTAAGTTGGTCAATGCTTTTCAGGCCGTTGTGCCCTCCGTCCGAGCCATTGCCCCGCAGCCGCATTTTGCCGAAAGCGAGGTTCAGGTCATCCAGCACCACGAGCAGGTTTTCCTTCGGAATGTCGTGCTTTTGGAGCCAGTAGCGCACGGCCTTGCCGCTCAGGTTCATGTAGGTGCTAGGCTTCAGGAGGATGAAAGTGCGGCCCTTGTGGCGGAACTCCGCCAAGTCGCCAAGGGTGTCGTTCTTGAACTTGACTTCAAACTCCTTGGCCAGCACGTCCACCACTTCGAAACCGACGTTGTGGCGGGTATTGTCGTAGTCGGCTCCCATGTTCCCGAGGCCGGCGATGAGGTACTTCATGCAGTTGGCAGTTGGCAGTTGGCAGTTGGCAGTCAGTGGCTGCTAAATTGGCACTGACTACAAACTGCTAAACTATGCGAATTAGGGGTTGAAAAGGTTCAAAACAAAAGCAGACGTAAAGTTTACAGTACGACGTAGCTTTATGTTATGAATGCAATAAAACTAATCGCCC
>JANPLH010000018.1:0-2811 GCA_031426435.1 Saprospiraceae bacterium
CCCTCTTGCAGGTTATCCTGCTTCGCAAAATCCTCGAAGCGGCGGCTCGAAATCGTGTACATGGCCACCAGTTCAAAGTTTTTGGAAGGCTGCCATTCTACCCCGAATTCGGTCTCGGTCACATCATAACTACGGGCATCGAGTTCGTGCTTTTTGCCGCCCTCGTAGTGCTGGTACCGTGCAAATGGTATAATGACATGCTTGCCTTTTTTCATCATGTAGGACAAGGTGACATAACCGCCTTTCAAGTCCTTGGTTTCGATGGAATCGGTGGCGGGGTTGAACTGAGGGCCTTTGCCCACGTTGTATTCCGCCTGAATGCCAAAGGGTTTTGGGTATAAAATCAGGGAAGCTGCCACCCGCTGGTCATCGTAGTTACGGTCGGCGTTGTACTTTACATCTTTGCTCAACTGGTCGGTGGGCATCACCCATTTTCCCGTGTAGCCTTGTACGCTTGCTTCAACGATTTGACCACTTGGAAGTTCAAAGGGCCAAGTGACACGGCTCACGATATGGGGTTCTTGGTTCAGTTCGGGCTTGTTGGCGGTCTGGCCGTTGTATGCACCGAAGGCGAAGATGCCGTAATCACCGGAACCTTTTAACCCATCACTGACAAGACTTCGGAACAGCTTACGCTTGCGTTCAGGCGCCCAGTAAAAGAACACGCCGAGGTCACGCTCGTTGCTCACGGCGCTGTTCATGGCGTCGTGTCGGTCGAGTGGGAGGCGGTTCTGGCTGGACTGCATGTTTTCAAAACCAAACGGCACTTTGCTCTGCCCGAATCGTAGGCGGAACTCGTTCTTGTCGTCCAGGCCTACATCGAAATAGGCATCACGCAGCTGCGCAAAATGCAGGCTGGTGGAAGAGGCGTTGCTGGCGAGGTCAGGCTGCACGTAAAAATAGACCCGCTTGCCCACTTGCCCAGAGAAGATGAGTCGCATCCGTCGGATGAAGAAGCCGCCATCCTTGCCCCAAGACCGGTCGCACTGTTCGCATTTGAGAGCATCGTTGGTCTCCAACAAGCGGTTGTATCGCACCTGCATATAGCCTCGGAGCGAGATGTTGTCATACCATTTTTTTTCAGTTTCTGCTGGCTTTGGCGGTGCTGCTGGGTCGGTAGGCTGTTGAGCCATAGTTTGCGAAGCGAAAGCCATTAGAAGGCAGGTAAGAAGTTTTGCCAAATGCAACCCATAGGGCAGCTTACGGCGATTGGTCGTTGCCATGTTTTTCTGTAATTTAAGCTTTTAAAAAATTTATATCCAAAATCTGTCGCAAAGTTGAGGTGTTGCATTTTAATGTCGCCGATTACAATATTAAGTCTGTGTTAAGTCTTAATGTTCATGGTTTCATGGCTTCATGGCTTCATTGCTTCATTGCTTCATTGTTGCACCTAGAACGTGTTCCTGACAATGAAACCATGAAACCATGAAGCCATGAAACCATGAAACCATGAACTACCTTTACCGTCAATGGACTTCTTTCAGCAATTTCAACTCAGTGGCGTCGAATGGTGGGTCTTGACGCTTTCCGCCCTGGCCATTGGCCTTTCAAAAACAGGTCTATCGGGCCTTGGTACCATGTTCGTACCCGTTATGGCGGCGGTGTTTGGGGGCAAGGTGTCATCGGGCCTTGTGCTGCCGATGCTGGTTATGGCCGATGTGTTCGCCGTCATTTACTATCGTCGCCATGCGGACTGGCCGGTGCTATGGAAGCTGCTTCCGTGGGCGTTCGTGGGCATCATCATCGGCACTTTCACGAGCCAACAGATTGACGATGCGGCGTTCAAGCAAATCATGGGCGTCATCATTGTGCTGAGCGTGGTCATCATGATTTGGCAGGAGACCCGCACCGAGCACCTCGTGCCGAGCCATTGGGCGTTCGGGGCGGTCATGGGATTGGCGGCTGGCTATACGACGATGGTGGGCAATCTGGCGGGTGCGGTCACCTCACTCTACTTGCTTTCCATGCGGCTGCCGAAGAACAGTTTTATCGGCACGGGCGCTTGGTTTTACCTCGGCATCAATGTGTTCAAGCTGCCGTTCCATATATTTTCCTGGAAAACCGTCACTTGGGAAAGCGTCAAACTGGATTTGGCCGTGTTCCCTATCATAGCAGCGGGAGCGCTGCTGGGCATCGTCATCACCCGCTACCTGAGCGAATCGCTGTACCGCAAGTTCATCATTGGCATGACCTTGGCGACGGTGGTGTTGTTGTTCCTTTGATTGTTGAAATTGTTCAATTGTTTGATTGCTGTGCTACTGCTCCAACAATCAAGCAATCCAACAATTTCAACAATCCAACATTCCACCCTATCTTCGCCCCGTTTCACTAAATCATTTTCCTATGAAAATCAACAACTTACTGTTTGTCACGGCTGCTGCCGCAATGCTGACCACGGGCTGTGTTTCCACCCAAAAGTACAAGGACATGCAGACGGCCCGGGACCACTTCCGGGCAGAGTACGAAAACATGCGGGCAACAGGCCAAGAAAACGAAGCGCTGACCGTCAAGCTGCGGCAGAGTGAGCTTCAATTGACGCAGTCAAAAAATGCCCTTGAACAGCAAAAGACAGAGCTGAATCTCATGAAAAAATACAACGAGCAACTTGCTGCGCAATTCGAGACGGCAGCCAAGGAGAACTCAAAGTTGCTGTCGCAATACTCTTCCGATAAGACGACCTACGAAGCGCAGGTGGCCGAGAGTTACGAAGAACTTCGCCGCAAGCAGCGCCAGTTGGAGGGCCTGGAGGGTGCCATCGGTGAGCAGAATTCCAACCTGGAAAACATGCGGGTAGACCTCATGACCCGTGAG
>JANPLH010000019.1:0-20374 GCA_031426435.1 Saprospiraceae bacterium
CCAACACGCAGATAAAGGCATCGGACGCACAGCCCGCCGAGCTCTACCATGCCGACTTCGACGAAAACGGCTCGGTTGACCCCATTCTTTGCACTTACATTCAGGGGAAATCCTACCCGTACCTGACCCGTGACGAGCTGTTGCAACAGTTGGTCAAGTTCAAAAAACGCTTCACGGATTTCAAGGGTTACTCGACCGTGACCATCCATGAACTGTTTTCCGAAGGGGAGTTAAAAAACGCTAAACACTTGACAGTCAATCGCTTGGAGACGACACTTTTTCTCAGTAATGCCAGTGGGAAATACACACTGGGACAGTTGCCCGTGCAGGCGCAGTTCGCTCCCGTGCACGCTATTGCCGTTTTGGATGCGGACAAGGATGGACATGAGGATTTGCTCCTGCTCGGCAACGACAGCCACCTTAAGCTGCGCCTCGGCAAGGCCGACGCCAACCAAGGAGTACTGATGATGGGCACAGGAGGAGGGGGCGGATTCCGCTATATGGCGCAGCGGCAGTCGGGCTTACAGGTGAAGGGGGATGTACGCAGCGTGGTGCAAATGGATAACCGCTTGTTGTTGGGCGTGAATGGAGAGGGGTTGGCTGCTTTTAGATTTTAGCAGGTTATTTCCAAAAGTAACATGATTGGGCTTTTGGAAAGTCGAATGTTGAAAAGGTAGTACCCCATAAGTTTATCTTGGCCTTTGTCCATTTGAAGGCATGAAAAAAGATTTGCGATCACAAAAACTTCGGAGCACGCCGATGCTTCGTTCCTTGCTCATAGGCATAAGCAATCTCCAGCAGCACCCCTTCGCTCCAAGCCCGCCCATAGAACGAAATCCCCACTGGCAGTTCGCCCACAAACCCCATCGGCACATTGATGTTCGGGTAGCCGGAGATGGCTGCCGGACTGCTGCTGCCGCCCATGTAGTGGTCGCCGTTGATGAGGTCGGTCTTCCAGGCGGGTGCCCCGGTCGGAGCAATGATGGCGTCCAGGCGGTGTTCGTCCATCACCTTGTCAATGCCGAGTTCACGGGTGGCTTTGTGCATTTTGGCGAGGGCAGCTTCGTAATCCTTGTTGGGCAGGTCGCCTTTGGCTTGGGCTTTTTTGAGCAATTCCTGGTCGAACTGCATTTCCACGCTATCCTTTTCATTGAATGAAATCAGTGCTTCGATGCTTTTCACGGGCGCTTTTTCACCCAAAGAAGCGAAGTATTTGTTCAGTCCATCCTTGAACTCGAAGAGCATGACCTCAAAGGATTGGCCATCGGCTTCTGGCTGTATAACCCGCTCCAAATCAATGACTTCAACTCCCTGTTTCTTCAAAAAAGCCACAGCTTCGTCCATCAGCTTGTCGGTTCCGGGGTGGAAGCCGTGCGAGCTTTTGTCCAAACCGATACGCTTGCCTTTCAACCCATCCACTTTCAGAAATGGCGTGTAATCCGTTTGAAAACGTCCTTCACTGGCGGGCGTTTTTGAGTCCCGCTCGTCCACCCCTACCAGTGCGCCGAGGCAGATTGCGGCGTCCGTCACGGTTCGGCATATGGGCCCGGCGGTGTCCTGTGAGAAGGAAATGGGGATGATGCCCGCCCGGCTCACTAATCCGACGGTCGGCTTGATGCCCACAAGGCCGCAGTTGTTGGCGGGACAGACGATGGAGCCGTTCGTCTCCGTGCCGATGCCGAGGGCGCAGAGGTTGGCGGCGATGGCAGCACCTGTGCCGCTGCTACTCCCACAGGGGTTGCGGTCGAGGACGTAAGGGTTTTTGACCTGGCCGCCGAGGCCACTCCACCCGCTGGAGGAGAGGCTGGAACGGAAATTGGCCCATTCGCTGAGGTTGGCCTTCGCCAAGATGATGGCCCCGGCTTCCCGCAGCTTGCGGGCCACGGTGCTGTCCTGTGGCGGAATGCTGCCCATTAGCGCCCGTGAGCCAGCCGTGTTGGGCATATCGGTGGTGTCAATATTGTCCTTCAGTATAATGGGGATGCCGTGCAGCGGGCCTCGGGATTTGCCCGCAAGTCGCTCTTTATCAAGTTGTTCTGCGATTTTCAGCGCATCGGGATTCACGACGGCGATGGAGTTGAGGGCTGGGCCAGCCTTGTCTATTTCCTCGATTCTTTTCAGATAGCCCTTCACCACGTCCACGATGGTGAACTGACCATCAGCATAGCCTTTTTGGAGCTGGGCGATGGTGATTTCTTCCAAATCCAAGGCTTGGGTTGGTGTGTTTGTTGCCCCGTTTTTACAGGAAAAAAAAGGATAAATGGTGATGCCGGAAGTGAGCAAGGCGGTGTTGGTGAGGAATTTTCTGCGCTGCATGGTGTTTGATGTTTTAATTTCTAGTGCAATATCCGCCTCAAATTAGAAAAGTTTGCAGCAAAATTTGCTGGCCAAGAAAATATAAAAAAAAGAGGCGTTGCTTGTGGCAACGCCTCTCCCGTTTAATCAAATAGGATTTACACCTTCGCAATCCGCACACTCACCACCTTGTACTCCGGGCAGTGCGCAATCGAATCCGTCACGCTGGATGTCACGTTGTTCACCATCAACTCCGGGAAGTGGAAAGTCGTGCTCAGGATGCCTGGCTTCACTTCGTCGGTGATTTTCGCCTTCACCTTGCACTCGCCACGAGGGCTTTCGATGCGCACGAGGTCGCCTTCCGAAATGCCATTTGTGGCGGCGTCTATTGGGTTTATGATGAGCACATCCTCCGTGAAAATCTTCACGTTGGGCGTCCGCCGGGTCATGGTGCCGACGTTATATTGCTCCAAAACACGGTTGGTCGTTAAGATAAAAGGATAAGCCGCCCCGTGGTCGAGGATTTCAGCTGTCTCCACGAAATCCCGGAAGACGAACTTGCCCTTGCCCCGCTTAAACTCGCCAACATGCAACAGCGGTGTGTCTGTTCCGTCGGGTTTCACGGGCCACTGCTTGCCCTGCTTACCGAGTTCGTCCCATTTCACACCAGCGAAAAATGGCACGATTTGGCTAATTTCTTCGAGCATTCCCTTTGCCGTATAAGGAGCTTGCTTATAGCCGAGACGGTTCATCATTTCCACCAAAATGACACCGTCAGGCTTGCTTTCTCCGATTGGTTCTACTACTTTTTGAACCTTCTGAATGCGGCGCTCGCCGTTGGTGAAGGTGCCTTCTTTTTCCAAAAAAGAAGAACCCGGCAGCACGACGTGTGCAAATTTGGCAGTTTCCGTCATGAAAATTTCCTGCACTACAAACAGGTCTAGCGAACTGAGCGCTTTTTTGACATGGTGGGTGTTCGGGTCGCTCTGCGCCATGTCCTCGCCCATCACCCAGACGGCTTTCAGCTTGCCTTCGAGGGCAGCGTCGTACATTTCGGGGATGGTGAGGCCGACCTTGTCGCTCATTTTTGCCCCATAAAACTCCTCGTAGCGGGCGTGTACCTGTGGGTCGGTGACGTCGAAATAGCCTGCGCCCTGATAAGGCTGCGTGCCCATATCAGCCATGCCCTGCACATTGTTCTGCCCCCGCAGCGGGTTCACGCCGCAGCCGGGCTTGCCCACATTGCCCGTTATCATGGCGAGGTCGGCGATGAGCATGATGGCGTAGGTGCCCTGGTAATGCTCCGTGACGCCGAGGCCGTGGAACTCCATCGCCAGTTTTGCACTTGCATAAGTAATTGCGGCAGCACGAACCTGCTCCCTCGGTACGCCGGACACAGCTTCCAGTGCGTCAATGTCCAGATTCAAGATACCCTCGCAGAACTCGTCGAAACCTTCGGTGCGAGTGGCCACAAAGCCCTCGTCCACCAGTCCCTCTTTGATGATGTAGTAGAGCATCATGTTCAGCACGGCCACGTTGGTGCCGGGCCGCAACTGGAGGAAATGGGTGGCATATTTGGCCAGCGTGGTGCGGCGTGGGTCAATGACGATGAGTGGCGTACCTTTCATCGCCTTTTGTTTCATTTTCGCACCCGTGACGGGATGGCCCGCCATGGGGTTCGCACCGATGACCAGCATGCACTCGGTCAGTTTCAGGTCAGCGACAGAGTTGGTCGCTGCGCCCGTTCCGAAAGTGCGCTGCATCCCCAGGGCCGTCGGGGAATGGCAGACCCTTGCGCAGCCGTCAATATTGTTCGTGCCGAAGCAGGCCCGAATCATTTTTTGCATCAAATAATTCTCCTCGTTGGTGCAGCGGCTGCTGCTGATGCCCGCCACGGCGTCGCCGCCGTAGGTGTTTTTTATTTCGGTCAAACGGGTGGTGAGGTAATCGTAAACCTCGTCCCAAGTCACACGCTCCAATTCACCATTCTTGCGAATCATCGGGTACTGGATGCGCTCCGGGTGGTTGTAGAATTTGAATGCGTAGCGGCCTTTCAGGCAGGTATGCCCGGCGTTCACCTCGGCGTCAAAAGGCGCTTGGATACTGAGGATTTGGCCGCTTTTCACGCTCACGTCGAGGTTGCAGCCCACGCCGCAGTAGGTGCAGACGGTGCGCACCTTGTCCTGCCCGACCACTGCTTTTGATTGGTAAATATCATGGATGGCGCTCGTCGGGCAAGCCTGGGAGCAGGCACCGCAGGAGACGCAATCGGAGGTAAAAAAGTCTTGGTCAAGCCCCTTGATGATTTTGCTGTCGAAGCCCCGGCCCGCCACGCTGAGCACGAGCTGTCCCTGAACCTCATCGCAGGCCCGAACGCAGCGGTAGCACATGATGCACTTCGAGAGGTCGGAGGTCATGTACGGGTGGCTCAGGTCCTTCTCCCGGTCGGTGTGGTCCTTCCCGTGCGGGTAGCGCACCGAGCGAATGCCGACACGGGCGGCCACGTCCTGGAGTTCGCAGTTGCCGTTCACTTCGCAGGTGAGGCATTCGAGCGGGTGGTCGGTGAGCACCAGTTCGATGATGTTCTTGCGCAGCTTCTGGATGCTTTCAGTTTCGGTGAAAACCATCATGCCTTCGTCCACAGGTGTATGGCAACTGGCAACCGTGCGGAGGTTCGTCCCATTGCCGACCCTGCCGACTTCCACCGAGCAGACCCTGCAAGAACCGAAGGGTTCCAGGTTGGGCGCATCGCAGAGGGTAGGTATGGCGTCCTTGCCCTTGAAGCGCCGTACGAACGAGAGGATGGTCTCGCCCGGCACGATAGCAAAGGGCTGTCCGTTGATGAGGGCAGTTTTGGTGAGGGCGATGGTTGGATTGGGGGCGATGGTTACGGCTTCTGATACCATTGGTTAGGCTTTTAATAGTTCCCTGGTTTTTAGGAGAGGGTAAAGTTAGGGTTTTTTGGTTTTGATAAAGGCAGATTTTAAGCCATTCTTGCGGCCAAGACTGCAAATCACCCAAGGCATTATTTATCTCGTGCTTGAGTATGGCCTTGTGGCTGCAAAATGCCAACAACGGCGGAAAAAGCAATTTACTTTTTATCCAAAGAGGCAGCTATCATTCCTTCCAGCACTACTACATCAATATCCGACAATTTATTGATGTACAGGCAGCCGCCGCCCGTCTTATGCTTGCCTAATTTTTCAAGTGCATCGCCTTGGCTACCAAGGTGCAGGAAGTACAAGGTTAAATTCGCCTTGCGGGGAGAGAAACCTATCTGGAGCCAATCAACCTCCCTGCCAGTCTTGGGGCTTTTGTACCTTGTGTTCCCAAAACCGATGATAGAGGGGCCCCACATTTTCGGCTCCTCCCCGGTTGCTTTTTTCATCATTTCCAAAATCGCAAAGCTGTCCTTGCGCTTTTGCTCGCCCTCTATCTTGTTGATGAAATCCTCCACGCTTTCAGCAGTAGGCTTTGTTTTTATCTCTGCGAGTTTTGATTTCTTTTCAGCCATGATATGCTTTCTTTTTTGGCAAAGCTAATGGTTTCTGGTCAGTTCCAAGTGCTCTGCAGTGGTGGCGAGTTGAGGAAGGAGAAGAGATTTCCCTTATAATTTTTTTCAAATGCGATTCATAGCGTTTTCATCATTTAATATCTTTCTCCAATTCCACTTTTTGAACAAACACCCACCTTGCCAATTATACTTAAATCCCTAACTTGCCATCCTTTTTTCACCCTTTTTTGATTAAAACTTTACGATGAAAAATCTCCTGTTCTACCTGCTTTTCCTTGCCACCTGTACTTTTTTAGGACCAAGTTGCACCTACAACCCACCCTCGAAAGGCATGGCCAAGGAAATGAAAAAAGACACGACCCTTCTCGGCAGCTACTTGTCCAAAATCACGCTGCCCCCGGGTTTCACCATCCAAGTATATGCCGACCAAGTGGAAAATGCCCGCTCCATGACCCTCACGCCCGGCGGCACGCTCTTCGTGGGCACCCGTGACAAGGGCAGCGTGTATGCCCTGCGGGACGAAGACGGCGACATGCGGGCCGAAAAGAAATACGTGCTGGCCGAGGGCTTGGACATGCCAAACGGCGTGGCCTTCCTCAATGGCGACCTCTACGTGGCGGAGGTCAGCCGCATCCTCAAGTTCACTGACATTGAAAAGAACTTAGCCAATCCGCCGCAACCGGTAGTGGTATATGATAAGTTCCCGACTGAAAAACACCACGGCTGGAAATACATCGCTTTCGGGCCTGACGGCAAACTCTACGTGCCGGTGGGGGCGCCCTGCAATATTTGCAACAAGGAAAAAGACAATGAAATCTTCGCCAGCATCACCCGGCTGAACCCCGACGGCACGGGGCTGGAAGTAGTGCAGCATGGAATTCGCAATACGGTCGGCTTTGCTTGGCACCCGCAAACCGGCAAGCTCTGGTTCACCGACAACGGGGGGGACCGGATGGGTGACGAAGTGCCGGGCGACGAACTGAACCACGCCGCAAAGGACGGACAGCATTTTGGCTACCCTTTCTGCCACCAAGGCGATGTGCTTGACCCGGAATTTGGGAAAGGCCGCAGTTGCAGCGAATTCGTTGCGCCAGCGCAAACGCTTGGCCCCCACGTGGCGGCACTCGGCATGGAGTTTTATCAGGGAAAACAATTTCCGGCAGAATACCAAAACCAAGTGCTGATAGCCGAGCACGGCTCCTGGAACCGCAAGAAAAAAAGCGGCTACCGGGTGATGATGGTCAATGTTAACGGCGAAAAAGGGACTTCCTACAAACCCTTCGCCACGGGATGGCTCGATGAGGCCACCGACGATGTCTGGGGCCGCCCCGTTGATTTGGAGCACATGCCGGATGGTTCTTTGCTCGTGTCTGATGATTTTGCGGGGGCCATTTACCGCATTTCTTATGAGGGGGTGGGGCAGTAGCTTAGTTGAAGAACGAAGCCACTGACACGAATCATCCGGCAATTGTGCAAAGCTAGAACAACAAACCCAGCCCTTCAATCTTCTGCCCCTCTTGGGCGCTGGGGATTTGCAAAATCTTCGCTCGACTTCTGCTTCCCCTTCTTTTCTTGTTTGGGGTATAATGTTTTTGTTTGCTTAGCCAAAAAATCACTCACGGGCATCAGGCCGGCATTGATTAGCAAAATGAATAGACCAGCCGTGAGGGCTTCGGTGACGAAGCCACCTGCCGACAAGCAGCCAAGCGCTGCTGTACACCAAACCGTTGCTGCTGTGGTGAGTCCGTGTACATTGATGCCTTGGTGCAAAATGACGCCTGCTCCCAAAAAACCAATGCCCGTGGCAACCTCTCCCACAACTCGTGATGGGTCGCCCGTGCCGTCGCTCGTCAGTTCCAGCGAAACCAAAACGTAGATAGCAGCGCCCATGCATACCAGCAGGTTGGTGCGCAAGCCTGCTTCCTTTTGCGCCAGTTCCCGCTCCACACCCACGGCAAACCCTACGATGAATGCCACGCCCAAACGAATAATAAAGTCCGTATAACTCATGCGATTTTGATTTACGATGTATGTTTTGCTAATACAACCCCAATAAGGCCAGAATACCATTTAACATTAAAAGGATAAGCGCCGAAGCTGTTCAAGTTAGCCTAAATTTATTGTAAAGCGTAGTTCCTGGAGCAGAGTTTCTGCTTTTTTGCATTCCCAAATATTGGTTGTTACCTTCACCCAAAATTCAGTACAAATGTCCGAATCCATCCAAGCCTACAACGACACCCAAGCCACCGAAGACCAAGCCATCTGCAACACCCTTTCGCAGGTGATTTGCGCCCATTTGCCGGAGGCGGAAAACAAAATATGGCACCGCCACCCCGTCTGGTTTTTGGACGGGAACCCGGTAGTGGGCTACCACAAATTGAAGGGCGGTGTCCGGCTGCTGTTTTGGAGCGGGGAAAGCTTCGAGGAGGCAGGCTTGCAGAAAGAAGGCAATTTCAAGACGGCTGGCATCCGATACACGGCTGCCGACCAAATCAACGCCGAGGACTTGCAGCGCTGGCTTGAAAAATCCCGGCTGATACAATGGGACTACAAGAACATCGTGAAGCGGAAAGGGGTGCTGGAGCGGCTGAAGTAGTGGCCCTGCTATGCGAGCAATGTGCTGCACCAGTTTTGCGAAGCTTTACTTCCAGCCAACCGTCAGTTTCAACAGCGCTGGCAGCAAAAATAAATCGGCAATCAGTGCTGCTACTATGGCGATGACCATCAGCAGGCCCGTGGTGGATAGGATGGGGACGGAACTAATCGCAAGGATGGAATAACCCAAAACCAATATCACGCTGGCGCTGAACACCGCCGACCCGGTCAATTGTGCCACTTCATTGGTGGCTGCTTCGGGCGAAAACCCCTCCGATAAAAGTTGTTTATAAGCGAATAACATGTGCAGGGTGTCGTCCAAGATGATGGCAAGTATGGTCGCCGCAAGGGTCACCGTTACGATGTCGAGCGGTATGCCCGTCCAACGCATCAGGCCCAGTATCATCAGTATAGGCAGGAGGTTGGAAGGCATGGCGAGCAAGGTCAGTTTAACCGACCGCAACAAAATAAAAATCAATACCAGTATGACCACAATGGCAATGGCAATACCCTTTATTTGTCCATTAAAACGGTGCCTAATTGGCGACTGACACGTCCTTCCGCCACTGCATATACCAACGTTTAAAGCTCCGCCAATTTTTCCTGGAATTAGTCTGGAGGGCATCGAAGACATGCTTCTGATATTCCAGGGCTTTCGCCACATTTAATTCAAACTTCCGCTTGGGTTTGCCGTGTAAACCAGGGACCACTATCCACTCCCGGTTAAGGTAAATAAGCGTATGTGATACAGACTCCGTTTTGGTCGGATTAAAAAGGGTGACGTGTATATTGTTCTCTATTCTGCTAAAAAATCGGGGTATATTATTGGTCATCAATGGATTTTTCAGCGACATGGATGTCATTGGCGTAAATAAAACGGCCAAAATCCGATAAGTTTCCTGTTCGTCAATTTTGTTATCTTCTGCATGGTCTATCAAATTCAAAACGTTTTGGGTGCTGATGGGAAGCACGTAGTCAACCTCATTTTCATTGATGCCCTTCACAATTTCGAAATGGTCGCCTTTGTGCAGCACGGTTATCTTTTCGCCCGTTTCAACCACTTCAACGCCGAGGTTCACAAAAAAATCTTTGAAAAAATCGGCCAAGAACTTTTGCTTGGTCAGTTTTTCCCATTTTTCACCTGCCAGTATTTTCTCCTGCGAAAAGCCAAGGTTGGAGGAAGAGAGGAGTGTCAGGATTGATGCGGAAAGAAAATTTGAAGTTTTCATTAGTCCAAGTTTTGATTTAAGGATATGGTGCAATGCCAAACGCAAAGCTAAAAAAGGCTGGCTTATTTTAACTTTGAATTCCTTGTTTCAATCATTTTGATTTTTATCATCGCTTCCAACTCAGCATATTTGATTTTCCCATCATGCCTTTGGTCGTTGGGGAATTTGCCCACGAAAACCACCTTGTTTAAAGGGAAATCAAGCTGTGAAAGCGCATTTTCAATAGTCGATTTGTCCGCTGCAACGGCAGCCACGACGGCAGCAACCAACTCATCGTTGACCTTCACGATGGTGGCCCTTTCGATGCCCGCTATGTTTTTTGATAGCCCTTCAAACACAAATGGCGACCAATATTGGCCATTAAAATCAACAATAGAAGCCACCGGGCCTGTTAAAAACAAGCTTCCATTTTGGTTCAAGCAACCACTGTCGCCTGTGCGGTGCCATTTCACGCCATCAATTACTATTTTATTTCCCTCCCCCTTCATCAATACATTTGAACCTGACACCAATATTTCACCAATAATTGCCACAGCGCCAGGCTTGATATCTTCAAAAAAAGGATGGATTTTCACCTGTGTTCCTGGGTGAATTTCCCCCACATACAAACCCCTGCCAGCCTCATTGCTCATTTTGGAAAGCACGAGACCATCCGCAACAGCAATGGGTTCGGCCTCAGAGGAGCCATAAATGGTGGTGGTGCGGGCATTCGGGAACGCAGCGTTCAAACGTTGTGCATCGCCTGGGAAAACCGGGGAACCGCCTGTGGTGATTTTGTTGATTTGAGATTTAATTTTGGTATTAATAGCTGGGGCACATAATTTTAATAGAAATGACGGCGATGCACAAATGGCGTTAACATGATTATCCTTAAATTGCTTTTCAATCTTATTCAGGTCTATTTTTTCTGGTTTTAATTTATTGAAATTGGCTACCACCGATGTGCTGCCCATCGCAAGGTTGATGAACACAAAGGCGGGCAACGTCACAAGCTCAATATCATTGATTTCGCATTTCTTTACCTCCCTCAGCGTATAAAACTGGTGGTTCAAAAAATTAAAATCCCTGACCAACATCTTTGGCTTCCCGGATGTACCGGATGTAAAGGAAATAATGGCATCATCCGTTAAATTCAAATCCGGCATTCCTTCTATGGGCGCATATTTTTGATAGCCGTTGCAGGAAATTTTTACTGGAATATTGCGGAGCGATTTTTTAAGGTAACCGTAAATCAAACCTTTTATGTTTGAAATAAATGCAGTGGGCCTGGCCGCTTCGCAACAGTCGTCCATCTGTTGGAAAGTTATCCAATCTTCAATAAATATGGCGGTCGCACCGATATAATTCAGCGCCAAGGTAACCCGGTACAAATCAATGGAGAATGGCACCAAAACCAGCACCCTATCCTGCTTTTTTATTCCCTTGGCCATTAAATGACGGGCTGTTTTCCGAACCGCCAATTCGAGTTCGCCAAAGGAAATGGCCGCAGCTTTGTCAACTATCGCAGGCTTGTCTGCGTGTTCGACAGCCACCATGCTCAACACTTCTATCACACTTGGATTCGAGTCGTTATTGGTCAACATTGAGGGCATAAAGTTTATAAGTCCGGTAAATCTCAGCGTCCTTTGAGGAAGCGTTCAATGACGTACTTCCCTCAATCACAAAAGCATGAATGGCCGCCGTATACCCTTCTTCCAATAAATCCTGAATGAGCCGCTGGGAAATAACAGCGCCCAAGCCCGCATATTTTATGCTCGGATGCACGGCATAAGTTTTAAAAATTACCCGTTTTTCATTGGTGCAAAAATAATCGTCAATCATAAAAACGAACCCGACCACTTGGCCTTCATGTTCAGCAATTACGGTCATTTTTGGTTTGGTCATTCCTTCCAATAGTTTGTACTTCCCGGCATAAGCCTCCCAACTATAAGGGGTGTATAGATAATTGTCCTTGAAGCTTAACAAACATAGGTCATATATTTTACGCAGGTCTTCCGCATATTTTTCCGGGTTGATGTTCCTGAAACTAATGCCCATTTCCAACAACTGTTGTTCCCTGTTCAATGCCCGTTCATTCATGGGCTGTAGCGGTTGTACCAAAAAGCTATAATAGGTTTTTAATTCATAAAATCCTGCTGCCGTGAAAAGGTCGTTGTAATAAATCGGGTGCGCAGTTTCAAGGAAAAAACTGGGGGGCATCTCTGTCGTACGAAAACGATAGTTTTCCCATGTGGTACCATTCAGCGGGCCAATTATATGCTTGATGCCAAGTGCTGCCGCATCCTTTTTCACTGCATTTACCAACATTTTGGCGGCATCATCGTCGTTGATGCAGTGGAAATACCCTACGCAACAAGCGCTTTCTCTTTGGAGGAAGTGGCCGGGGTTGACGTAAAAGGCGAGGCACCCGATTGGCTGGCCTGCCGCTTTCAGGATATATCCGTGCTTTAGGAACTCCCGGTTAATTTGATAAGACTCCAGTTGCAACGCCATGTTGTCGGGAAACAAAATGCCCGGAACTTGTGCGAGTTCATCTATTTCATCCGAATCTGGACGTAATTTAATCAATTCCATAATTAGTTTTTATTTCAATATAGGCCACCAAAAAAATGCCTATTGCCACAGGCACAGTTAGGTTGTCCCACCCGCCCCCGCTTTTATATTCAACTATGGCACCTATGACTGCGCAAGCAATTATCAACCAAAACTGGTGAGGATAAGGGGTCGTAGAAAAAACAGACAAATAAATCCAGCAAGACAAAAGGGCTGTGAACACAAAAAACAAGGAGCCGTGCAATGATTTTTTGGCTTTATGAAATAAAAAGCCGCCATAAAAAGCCGCAGGGTCACTGATTGACAAGACCAACAAAGGCAAGTAAAACAAGGTTTCAAAGTTATACTGACGTACCAAAAGGTAATTGAGGAAAATAACAACCGATAGCAGTATATCGCCATGAGAGTTTCGCCCAATTTTATGCAACGAGGGCAAAAGCGCCTTCTTCTTCGTATAAACCAGCAAGCCAATGAATATGACCGTGCTGGCAAAAATATGCCAAGGATTCAATGGCTTTATCGGTGCAAACACACATATCAGGCCCACAGCTAAATGCATGAATTTTCGGGTATGTTCGGCACCGATGTGCAAGAATTTATGCAGTAGCTGCGCCACCACAAGCACCGCCATCAAGGCAAATGAAATTATGGTGATTGCTGCTATTTCACTGATATTTTCCAAGATTTCGACTTTTATTTACCTTCAAGAAATTTGTTTAGAAAATGATTGCACGAGTGATTGATTTTCGGTACAATTTCCCAATTTCTTAATTTCCAATTTTTGTTTCCACCACAAAGCGTTTGTAAAAGTACACTTTATCCTGAGTTGCGAGGGCATTGGAAAGGTCTGTTTCCAAATGGATGTAATTCTGATATGCCTGCGAAAATACCCTGTCCACCACAAAATTCCAATAGGCTATGCGCCGCAACTTTAGATGTGGCGACAACAACATTTCACCAAAAAGCAAGAACTCCCTGCTGGTCATATACTCAAATATATCGGAGGCATTGATGAGCGTGGTACCCGGTTCCGCAACGATTCCAGCCTCCAACCTCCCATACCGCAGCTCGAGCCGGTCGAGGTTCGATTTGATGGCATGAAAATTTTCTTTTCTCGCATAATGGGGCAAGCCGTTTCCAAATTGGCCATTTGCCGCATAGTACATATAGTGGTTCTGGTGGCTGTTGGGATTGAGTATAAAGGCTGATAATTTGTCGAATAAATACTTCGATAAACTAAGTTTTACTTCCTTGAAAAACGCTGGCTGGCGGCCCGTGGCTTTCAACACCGGCTCGCTCAGGAAAAGTTTAAGCAAAACATGGAAAAAAGGATTTGCTAGCCTGCGTCGGTAATCGTCAAAATCAGCCGCTTGCTTGGGGCCAGCGAAGAAGTGCTCAACGTCTTTTTTCGAGGCAATCACGGGCAGCACAAATCGCCGGAACAACGAAAAATAATGCTCCAGCTTCCCACAATGAATCACGCCTTTTTCGAGGAGGTATTTGTATTTATCCCAATAAATACTGGCCTCGACAGGGAGTAGGGGCCGTATTTTTTCGTTGTAAACAGCCAGCCGTTGCCCGCTCTCCCGAAAGCCCAGGAAGGTAAGAAAACCTTCATGTTCCAAGGCTAAAATGGCCGCTTTTTTTAACTCAATCAGGTGCAATTGGGGCTTCCAAACATCGTAAACAATGACCACTTCGGGGCTTTTTGACAAAAGCGAAAAACTGTTGTCTCCAGCGGAACCAATGGACAATATCCGGTCATTTTTGCCTGGATTTAAAGCCTCCAAGAGGATGTCGGCGTCTTCCCAGCAATTTGTATAAAGCAATTTTTCGGACTCCATAAGCTACAAAATACTGGTTTCAGCTTGGTCTTTGGTTATTATGTTCACGATTCCTTTTCCCCCATCCATTTCCACATAATCGCCGGGTTTAAGTATCGAGGTCAGGCCGTTAATGCCCACGATGCAGGGGATGCCCATTTCCCGAGACACGATGGCGGCATGGCTCAACAAACTGCCCCTTTCCACTAAAATCCCTTTAATGGAAGGGAATATCGTGACCCACCCAGGGTCGGTGGAGGTGGTGACCAAAATATCGCCGTCCATATCGAAGGCGTCTTCGGGCTTGCTGACGATTTTCACCTTGCCACTGACCACGCCTTTGCAACAACCGATGCCTTTTAGCCCATCCGGCTGCTCCTTTAATGATTTTTCCTGGGCAAACGAGTTTCCTTGATATACAATCCCATATGTTTTAATCCGCTCGCTTTGCGTCATTTCATTTTTGAACACATCATATTGTTGCTTCCTTATTTCGACCAATGCTTTTAAATCATAATTCACGGAAGTGCCTTGAATATAAGTAAATAGCTCGTCTTTTGTAAGCATGAAAATATCGTCGGGTTCCTTCAATAGGCCCTCGCTATAGAATATTTGACCGATTTTGTAAAACGCTGTCCTCGCCTCTCCAAAGGCCCTCGTCCTGTAAAACCGCAAGTTTTCACGGCCACTTACCAATTGCCTCGCCTTTTTGATGATATGCTTCGTCGTTTGATGGGCCAATGGTTTTCCCCGCAGTTTTTCTTTGATGGCTTGCTCGGCAGCTAAACGTACATCTGGCCCAGTCCGGTAATTAAAGTCATGCGGTTTCCTGTCGTGTTGGATATAAGATTGCAATATGCCAATAAACATTTCGGGATACTGCTTATAGGTTTTGGTCTCCAATTTTAATTCCCCCACCATCCGGTCTCCAAACTGTTCGATATAAGCATTCACCTCCTCCTTTATGCCTGAAAACGCTTGGTTATTGTATATCTGGTTCCAAACGCCTTTTCTATCTTGTTGTTTAAACAAATCATACAGCGCTTCTGAAGCGTATATTTTGTTCACAATACCAGCAATCAATTCGGCGGGCTTGGTCGTGATGATGGTATTGTCGCCAATCAATAAATCATTGTGGATATTGGTGCCTTCCCCGAACAATCCAACCATCTTTTTTTTCAGTAGACCGAAATATATCATCGCAAAAAAATCATTCACCAAGGGTGCTTTCCATATTTTGAGCAGGAGCGTTTCCTGCATTTTATAGATTTTCATGATTTGGTCAGCGGATACCGATTCGGGGTCAATGGTCCTTATTTCCGCTTGCATGGCATCGAATCGCTGCACAAACACCCGTTTTTGGGACTCCAAGGTGAACAAGTTGCGCAAGATGCTTACCACCATATTCCCTATCCGAATATAATCTCGGAATTTGGAGCGCCTTTCCGTCTCTTCAATATCAAACCGCTCTTTTACGCCCATCATTTGCTCCATGAATCGGGCGTTGATTGAATAACCCGGCAGCATGGAAATCATCTTGTACCACGAGCGCAAATTATAATAAACCCGGCCATTTAGCAATCCCAACATATTGGCAAAATGGTCAGCGTTGGCATCTATATCTTTTTTCGGCACGCCCATTAATTCAACAAATTGCCGATACGCCTTTTCATAAAGCTGGATGATATAAGAAAAGGTCAGGGGCGAGGTCAGGCCCGGATAGGATTCAACGATATTGCTATTGTCCCAAACGATGTACTGCCCATGCGTGTCGGGCAAGGCACCGACGGAGGTAACGGGCCGTGATTGAAGGATGTATAAATTATTATTGCTAAATGCAAATTCTATATCCTGGTATTTGCCAAAATGGTTTTGAAGCTGTCCAAGCTTTTGGCATACTTCCATTATTTGCCCATCGGTAAGGCAGGGCCGGTCTTTAATTGCTGACACCGTCTCCATTTTCCTTACCCCACTGTTATTGTCGGCATCGAAGGCATAGTATATGTCCTTGCTGGCGATTTTCGATTCAATTTGTCCATTGGTGACAATGTATTGGTCAGCGTTCAAATCGCCGGACACCAGCCCTTCCCCCAACCCATAAACGGCGTTGATGACCTTTTGCTTTCGGTGGCCAGTAAGCGGGTTCAGGCTAAACGCCACCCCAGACACCTCGGGGTCGAGCATTTCCTGCACGATGATGGAAAGGAAATACCGCTGCTGCAACCGATGCTCTTTTTGATAGGTGGCCACATTGCTCCTGACACACGAAGCCCACACATCCATGATGGCCGCTTCTAAATCGGTAAATGATACAAAAAGCCGTGTTTTAAATTGACCAGCAAAGGATGTTTTTTCAGCGTCTTCGTCACGGTACGACGACCGGACAGCGTAGT
This sequence comes from Saprospiraceae bacterium, assembly GCA_031426435.1. Classification (GTDB taxonomy): domain Bacteria; phylum Bacteroidota; class Bacteroidia; order Chitinophagales; family Saprospiraceae; genus UBA6168. Next base: position 16,403 of record JANPLH010000019.1, read on the forward strand.
ATTTAACCGAATCGGAAAAATTGGATTTGATATTTAATAATAATGATTCAGGGAGTTTAATCTTGTCAAATTGTGGAATACCCTCGCCATCAAGGGCGTCGGCATTGCATATTGATTCAAACCAGGTGTCAGGAATTACCACAAAATAAGGGGTTGGAACCCCCAGCGAAGATATCAGCATTAGCCCCCGTGCCTTGCCTCCGATGGTAGATGGTATTAAGCCGCCCGGTTTAAGGATGTTTGTCATAAATGGTAAATAATTGGAGGTTTTATCTTGACTGAATGAGTTGCAGCACCATCGGTAGCGCACCCAAAACAAGGTACATAAACAAGCCCCAGCCACCAGAGGCAAGTTCAATCAGTTTCGATAATTTTTTGGTAGGTTTAATCAGGAAAAGAATGCCATAGATGAAAGATGAAAAGTAAATAACCGACAAAATCAAAGCGCCCAGCCACCCCAATTTAACGTATTGGGAAGCAACGAGCGCTATTGCAAATGCCAGTGTAATGATGCCCATCCAGGTTAATACGGCCCTTTTTGTACCATATAATTTCGTATAACTATTGAATTCCTCGTTCTCTTTCGTCCTTATTTTTCGCCCAATTTCCCAAACCAATCCATTGATATAAGACACCACGAAAAAGAAAGCCATACCGGCTGGCGCAATGCCGGGGCCTTCCATATACCAGTCCATCCCGCTGGAATAAACATCAATCGCCGGGAAGAAAAACATGTGCGACAATACATACAATACCCAATGGCGGTTCAACCAGTTGGACACAAAAAAATCGAACATAATCAATAACAGAAACGCTTGCGGGATGAGCAGCCAACCCAGCATTTTCGGAGTCAGCACAATGTTCACGATTAGCTGAACGGCAAAAGTCGCCCAGCCCAGCATTTTTAGTTCCTTGAAACTTATCACCCCCCTCGGCACGGGCAGGTGCGGGCGGTTCACTGCGTCCGATTCCCGGTCCTTGAACTCGTCGGCAATCCGCAGCAAAAAGAAAAAGGTAATGGTGGTGAAGGCAGCTGACAGATACAATTTCAGGTCAACGAAACCCGATTCTCCACGGCACATCCTTGAATAGGAAATGGCCGAAAAAGCAAATGCAGAAAGAAAGATGCCATTGGCCAAAAAAGGAAATCGCTCCCTTTGGTATATCAAAAAGCGTTTGAAAAAGGGAAGATTGTTTTCTTGCAATGACATATTGTGGCATCAAAAATAGGAACTAAACCACAATAGTCGAGAAATCGGCTGAAAGCTGATGAACTAACTTTCGTCCGTGTCTTGTTCCTTCTTGCTGTTGCTTCGCTTTTGAAAATAAGCATCCACTGGTTTTAGCCCAAAATTGATGAGCAGCACCAAACCGGTGGCCACCAGTGACTCTTTCATAAAGCCTGCCGCAGCCAAGCATCCCAGCGCCGAACTGCACCAAATGGTGGCTGCCGTCGTCAGGCCATGAACACTGAAGCCACGATGCAAAATGACGCCCGCCCCAAGGAACCCAACTCCCGTGGCCACTTGCCCCACAATGCGGGTAGGGTCGCCATTCCCGCCAGCTGTGAGCTCCACTGATAGGAGCACGAAAATGGCCGAGCCCACCGCCACCAGCAGATTGGTGCGGAGGCCAGCGCTTTTGTGCGCCAACTGCCGCTCCAGCCCTACCAAAAAGCCAACGAGAAAGGCCGTCGCAAGCCGAATCATGAAGTCGTTCAATGTCATGTCAAATATTGGTTGATTCGTTGTCTCTTCTAAAATCAATAATTCACCCTTCTGTGGTATGCTAATAATTACTGAAATGTCTACCCCTTTATCAGCTCAAGCAGCTCCTCCGCATTCAGCTTACCACTCACCTCCGTCCTGTCCAGCAGGCTGTGCGAGGCCATATTTATCTGCTTGCTTTGAAGCTATTGTACTTAGTGGGTTGTCAAGTCAAACATGATAAGTTGTATCGCACAACGTCGGGGAGGTTTTGAACCTCCCCGACGTTAACCCAAGGCTTTGCAACTTGTCCGATTTGACTTGAATATCCACTAAGCCCATAAGCCATGATAACTTGGCTGCCGTTAAGTACATCGAAGGTGGAGCGTTTTTCGGATTAGTTGTCAGACTTTAGCAAAAAAAAATGCCGGGGGTTGGCCCGGCAATAAGTTGATATCCACGATTTCTGATTTTTTAGGATGCTTTGGTTTAATTCAACTTGCGTTTTTTACAAGCCTGTACAACTGGTTCCAAAATTATTGTCTGCTAACGTGTTGCCACTGCATGCTGTCTGATTGAAATCACATACGGGATTGCTAGTTGATATATTCTTTTCAATGTTTGAGTTATTGAGCCCCAACAAGTAAATCCCAAACCAACCGTTGGATTCAGTCGTATCTTTCTCCAGCGTGCCAGTATGATAGCCAGCTTCTACATCATAGATAAGTGCCCCAAATTTACTATTATACTTAAAGGTGCTTTTTTCAATTTCGAAATCCCCGAACAGTACAAAAACACCAATACCAAACAGTGATTCAGGTTCAGCAGTATTATCGTTAGCAGTGCATTTTGACATATTACAGGATCCTCCGGAAATGAAAAAACCAAACCCCAAGTTATTATTGGCTGTACAATTTTCAAGGGTGAAATGATTTCCATCAGGCAACAAGAAAACAAACCCGGCATCACTGAGGCTATTGTTGGCGACGCAACCAGTAAATTGGTTGTTTTTACTATCATTACCAGCTGATTTGAACCCACGGATAAAATTTAAGGCGGTGCAGTTTTCCAAACTATTATCTGCTCCATCTATTACAAACGCCGAAGAATTTGGGCTCCAAGCACCATCCGTATTTTTAGAGGTGCAGTTTTGGATTTCATTGTGGTTTGATAAATTATCCATATAGATTCCAAACTCATGAGTGCCGCCCGCATAAGCGCCATCAACTGTGCAGTTTTTTATTGAATTATTACTGGAATTCAAAACCAACAATGGTCCCATTGCCCCATTATTATTGGTGGCAGAGAATGTACTGTTCGTCAAAGTTGTATTGGAGGTGCCCGAAATAACCGTTGCCATATTAACCTTGAGGTTTTGAACGGTAATGCCTGCTGCTGTAATCATCAGCGAACTTCCATTGATGGTTGGCGAAGCGCCTTGCCCTTGTATGGTCAGGCCGGGAACATTCACTAAAACATCACCTGGTTCGGAGACCGCTCCTTGAATAAAAATTTTCCCGCCTGACGTGGAATTGTCAACCGCTGCCTGCAAGCTTGGATAATCCTGTGGTACACGGATTGGTCCATTCCCCGACCTTGTGGTTAAGCTCTGATTGTCAAGCTGGCTCCTTTCAGCTTGTAGTTTTTCTATTTTCTGTTTTAAAACTTGGAGTTCAGCATCGGTTTTTTCCTGGTTTTTTTCTGCTAACGCTTTGTACTGTAATGCATTGGTTTTGATTTCCTCCAGACTTTTTTGTTCCTGCTGAACCATTTCCGTCACATTGGCATCCGCATTCATTTTTTCTTTTTGACAACTGCTGATGATGCTGAATGTCAAAATGATAAGTGCAAGGTTTAAAATTAATTTTTTCATGTTTGTAAATTTTAGTTTGTGAATTTTTTCATTCGTTTTTATGCAGTTATGATGAAAGATTGGTCAGGCAAATGCATTTGCTATACAAAAGAAATTCTAGCTAGTTTTAATGATATCAGTTATCAAAAGATGCCGAAAAACGATGTGGTAAAGGTGAGTTGCGTGCCTAAAAATCGGTTGGACGGAGAGTGCAGAATTTGGACTGAGATTGCATTCATTGGATTTTGAGAGCAATTAGGGTAAGTCCATTTCACAATAGTCCATGCAGAAAATGAGAATCAGGCATAATTGACTGCCCCAAAACCCAAGGCTTTCTGCACGGCAGGATGATTTAAGTCAAACTTAGCTTCTGAGCTAAGTTGCTCGAAAAGCCATTCGACCAATTTCTTGTTG
>JANPLH010000020.1:0-9391 GCA_031426435.1 Saprospiraceae bacterium
GAACGAACGGCAAAACCGCACCGAATCCAGTGAACGTCTGATCGTTAAATCTCTGTCTGCCGAATTGGTATTGCGCCGTCGCCGCCGCTCCGGGCGTAAATACTCCGGGAGGACAAATCGGATTTCAGCCCGCCGCCGTACAAACCGAACCAGATATTGCCCTTGGTGTCCTCCGTCATGCTGCGCACCCAATTGGAATTCAGGCTATTGGAGTCGTTGGGGTCATATCGGTAGAGTTGGAATTCGTACCCGTCGAACTTGTTGACGCCGTACTGGGTGGCAATCCAGAGGAAGCCCCGGCTGTCTTGCAGTACTGCCGATACCCAGTTGTTGGACAAGCCGTTGTCGGTGCTCCAGTGCTCGAACTGGAGGGGTTGGGAGCCAGCATGGGGTGGTATGAAAAGCAGGAACAACAGCGACATCCAAACGAACTTGCTTCCGCTGCATACATGCTGTGGTGGAATTGTAAAACTGCCGTATAGGGTTTCGGATAAAACCATTGTTCTTCATTTGGTGGATGCAGCGTTGATTTTTCGGAGTTGGGGCGAGCGTCCTGCATTTAAAGAGGAGAACGCCAAGATAGGAAGTTTTTTTAGGCTTTACCCACACAAAGGCCGAGTCTGGATTATGAATGTATGAAACAGCGGTTTTGGTAAACGAAAGTAAAAAAAAGCCCTATTAAGTGTTTTCGCCCCTACCTGTATTTTGCAAGATATGTGCTATACTTTGGTGGATATGTGCAAACTTCCTCCCTTTTGTGGCCTGTAATTTTGCTTCGAGTTATAACCAATTTTTTAACCATAAACTTCCAAATGAAAACAACCCTGACTTCCCTGTCGTGCCTGCTGCTTATTTGCGGAGCAACGACGACCTCACCAGCACAGCCCGCTACGGGCGATGCCTACTTTACGGACTGGGGCAAACGCTTCAACCATGCCTGGATGAAATTGGACACGGTGGCCCTTGCGCAATTGCTCCCCGACGACATGATGATGACTGTATGTGGCCAAACCGGGATAGAAGTCATCACTGCCAATGCCTTTGTCAGCCGAATCAAGTTCGGTGCAGTGGCAGGCTACAACGGACTCACCTGGGGCAAAACCTCCCCCTATTTTTATTCCGAAGACACCCTCTCCATCCGCCGCCTAAAGGCTGACCACACGGTGTGGCTGCTGCAAAACCACTATTACAAGGAGGAGTGGCGGGAAAACAACCGCATGGTGCAAGACTCTGGTATCATTTCGATGCAGACTACCTTTCAGGAAAAAGGAGGTGCCTGGCTGCCCATTGCTTCCTTTATAAACGTCATCCCGCTGAAGAAAACCGGCAGTTGGGGCTGCATGACGAGGTCGTTCGACTGCACGGAGTACCAGGGCAAGCGCTTCCGGCTACAGGCGGCAGTGAGGGCCTCCGTGCAAGATGGTGGCCACGCTACGCTCTTGGTCCGGGTGGACCGGAAAAACGGGGAGACCGGCTTTTTCGATGGCATGAGCGACCGCCACATCACCAGCCCCGAATGGGCGGGTTACAAAATCGAAGGCAAGTTGGATGCCGATGCCGACAGCCTTTTCTTTGGCGGCTGCGTGGTCACGCCCGGCACTGCCTGGTTCGACGAATTCCTGCTCGAAGTGGAGGAGACGCCAGGGAAATGGATGCCTATAGCCCTTGAAAACAATGATTTTGAAACCACTGACCCCAAGAGCTTCCGCCCACCCGGTTGGCTCGGCAAGGTGTTCATCTATACCAATTTCAAAACAGCTTATTCAACCCTAAAGCCATATCGGGGCAAGTACGCCCTGGAGATTTCAGGCAAGCCAGCGCAATAGACCCTGGGCTGGCTTGACCTTATTTTTTTCACCTTTAAATTTTTTGTCATGAAAACAAGATGGTTACCCTACCTATTGCTCCTGCTCGTGAGTGGGACGCCTTCACTTTATGGCCAATCTCCGGTGCCGGATGATGCGTTTTTTCTCGATTGGGGCAAGCGCTTCAACCAAGCTTGGATGAGGCCGGACACCATAGCGCTTCACGAATTGCTCTCGGACGACATGTTGATTACACTTAGTTGGTCAGGCGGTATCATTGAACATACAAAGACCTCCTTTATCAGCGAGAGTTTGAGGGATATCTCCTTTGAGTTTCAGGGCCTTGTCAGTGGCAAAACCACTCCTTATTTTTATTCAAAAGACTCCCTCGCTGTTCGCCGCTCGAAAGATGGAAATACTGTCTGGCTGTTGCAGAACTACTTTCACAAGGACAAATGGAAACAAAGCACCCAAATGATGCAAGACTCCGGCATCATAACCATGCAGACCACTTTCCAGTCGAACAGCGGCAAGTGGAGGCCAGTCGCTTCCTTCATCAACAATATTACATTGAAAAAGACCAATCCCTGGGGGTGCCTCTCTCACGCTGTAGATGTTTCTACATTGGAGGGCAAGCGCATTAGGCTTCAGGCAGCTGTCAAAACTGCTGTAGAAGGAAGTGGTAGTGCCAGTCTTTGGGCAAGGATTGACAAAAAAAACGAAGAGGTGGGCTTTTTCGACAATATGAGTGATCGCTCCATCAGCAGTAAGGAGTGGGCAATTTACAAAATCGAGGGCATGGTGGACATCGGGGCGGACTCACTGCATTTCGGTGGCTGCCTGACTACGCCGGGCACAGCTTGGTTCGATGATTTCCAATTGGAAGTAGAGGAATCAGCGGGAAAATGGATGCCAGTCGCCCTCAATAACGGTGGCTTTGAGGCAGCGGGCGATATTGGCAAACGTCCTATCGCCTGGCTTGGCAACGTGTTCCGTTTCAGCAATTTCACAACTTCTTTTTCTACCGATGCCCCTTTCCGTGGCAAACAATCCTTCGAGATTTCGGGAAAACCAGAATGATAAATTCAGCCACTACTTTTTGAGGAATTCAATTTTTTCACCCTTTAATTTTTTGTCATGAAAACAAGATTTTTATTCATCGCAATGTTCGTGCTTTCAAGCCATTTCTTCCTACTATATGCCCAATGGACCAACATGGGGGCGCACGTTCCTGCCTCAGGTCATAAAGTTTGGGGCATTGAAGCCGTCAACGAAAACATCGTTTGGGGTTTAACTTACAATTACCAAACTTTTGTAAAACCCGAATATTTAATAAAAACCATAGATGGGGGTGCTTCTTGGACAGCAACTCCCATTGATATTCCATCAAATTTATACACTCTTCATGTTTATCCGCTGGATGTGAATACTGCTTGGTTGGCTACTACGGACGAGGCGAACCCAATTTCTGGGAAGATTTTCAAAACAACAGATGGAGGCCAAACTTGGGCTGAACAGGGTACAGCTTTCACTGGTTTCAATGAGACTCCCGCAGGGGTCTATTTTTGGAACCAACACGAAGGCGTTGCTTTTGGCGCTACTGCAAATACAATTTACAACGACCAGATTTCCGTTTATCGGACAGAGAATGGTGGAACCAACTGGACGAAAGTAGTGTCGCCTGATTTCCCTGACCAACTGCCTCACGAAGGGTTATGGGTCTATTGCGATAATGGCTTTTTCGAAGTCCGGGGCGACAATGTTTGGTTCGTGACCAATGGGCCCCGTATTTTTCGTTCAGCTGACAAGGGCAAAACCTGGACGGCACATGATACCGGGTTAGGCAATGCATATGGAATTGCGGGTATCGCTTTCAAGGATACTTTAAACGGGATTGTTGTGGCACGTAGCCCTAATGCCGCAGCCCGAACCATTGACGGAGGCATTACTTGGGAACCTATCTCCATTCCAGCAACTCCCCCAGCCATTGATATTGTTTACGTTCCGGGCACGCAAGGGACGTATGTTTTACACAATGCTACCGCAGATTGGATCGGAAACTCGTCCTTGTCATTAGTTTCCCTTGATGATGGAATCAATTGGGGAACGCTTTCTGTTAGCCCAAACTTCGATTGCATGGAGTTTATATCCCCTGGTCTGGGATATGCAGGAGGGCTTATTTCCAGCACGGTATCGGGTGTGTATAAGTGGACAGGTGGCTCGCTTAAAATGCCTTTGTTCGTCAACGACAACGCTAGCGGAGCAAACGACGGCACATCTTGGGCCGACGCCTTCACCGACTTGCAAGCCGCCCTCGCCATTGCAGAAGACGGCGACCAGATATGGGTAGCAGAGGGAACGTACAAGCCCGCAGCCAGTGGTGGCCCACAAACCGCTACTTTTTTGATTGATAAAAACCTGCGATTGTATGGTGGCTTTGTCGGTACGGAAGCCCGCCTCTCGGATAGGGGTGACCCTGCCGAGCACCCAAGCGTGCTGACGGGCGATTTGAATGGGGACGATGTGGTGGACAATTTCGCTCAGAACAGGGCCGATAATGTGCTGCATGTGGTGACCATGACCGCTGCCATTAACAATGAAACTATAATTGACGGATTCACCTTAAAAAGTGGCCATGCTGACGCAGATACACAGCCTGATTCACATGGAGGAGCCATCAACTCCGGCGGCAACCCTATCGTTCGGCATTGCATTTTTACCCAAAACTTCAGCATTGACAGGGGTGGGGCTGCATTTTTCCTGAATGCCTCGGTTGGCACTTCTAGGTTTGAGCATTGCGATTTTATTAAAAACAATGGCAATGCTGGCGGTGCGGTAGACCTTCGTTTCAGCAACGGATATTTTGACGATTGCTTATTTTTAGGAAATTTCGCACTAGATGCAGGGGTCACAGCTTTTCAAGAAAACGGTGGCAGCATTTCCACAAGGAATGGTAATTTGGAAATAAATGGTTGCATGTTCACCTCAAACTGGGCAAATTTTGGGGGTGGTGCTTTGATTTACTTTGTGGATGATGTCGGAGATAGCTATTCACTCGTAGTAGACAGTTGCAGTTTTGACCTTAATTCATGTCAGGTGGGTGGTAGCGCTATCATTACGCCTATCTTCGGAAAAAACGTGTCAATTCAACTTTCCAACAGCTCATTCAACCAGAATGATACCGAAATGAGTTATGCGGCAGTACAGGCTTATACCGATGCCGATAATAGTTCGCTCGATGTAACCATTGAAAATTGCCAGTTTACAGGGAATACTGCTTATGGCTCCTCAGGCATGGATATCGGTGCATTGGGCAATGGGTCAATCGCAAATTTTATTGTCTCAAACTGCCTATTCAAGGACAACAACGCATCGCATGCCGGAGGTGCCATGGACATCTTTGCCAATGCAGGAACTACTGCCAACTTTATGATTGAAGGCTGTAGGTATGAAGGAAATGCAGCTAACAACAGGGCCGGAGCGCTGTGGATATCAAACAGCAGCGACCAATTTCAGGCGACCGTTGCTCGGTGTGAGTTTTTGAACAATTCAAGTAATTCCGGAGCTGCCGTGGCGGTGTTCCAAGATGATTTTATCCAGCATATCGTCCCCCAGAATGCTTCTGTGAACTTTGACAACTGCCTCTTTGTGGGCAATTCCTCCAACGATGCCACTATCGCCCTAGACTCCCTGCCCGGTGTCCAATTTCTCAACTGTAGTATCGCTGACAATCAAGGCAACGGCATCCAACTCGCAGACAAAAGCACCCTCACCCTCCAAAACACCATCCTCTACAACCCCGGCTTCACGGAGTACACCGCAACAACGGGCGACGTGACCTTCACCTCCCACAGCGGCAACCTCGTCGCCGACGCCAGCCTCGCCGGGCTACTTATGAACGGAAGCGACAAGCAGGAACTCAACCCGCTCTTCATGGGTGGCGGCGACTACCACCTGACCGCCAACAGCCCCTGCGTGGACACTGGCAACCCCGACGGTGTGACGGCCACCACCGACCTCGGCGGAGACCCACGGGTACAAGGTGGCCGGGTGGACATGGGGGCGTATGAAAGTCCGTTTGTTTCCTCCACAAAGGAAAAATTGGCGGGCGAGGTGGCCGTATCGCCAAACCCAGCCTCGGATTATTTGAACCTTGAATTACCGGAGGACTTGATTGGCCTATTTGACGTGCAAGTAATAGATGCCAAGGGCCGGTTAGTACTCCTCAGCAAGGGGCAACGACTTGACGTTCAGGGGCTTACAGCGGGAATGTACTCGCTGCGGGTCGTCATGGACGAGCGAGTCTTCCTAGGCCGATTCACCAAAATTTAGCTATAAAACAATCGTGGCCGGGTGATTCCAAATCATCCGGCCACTTGGCTTTCAATATTTCGCAAACTTGCCCCATCCCACCCGCTCGCCAGACACAATTTGCAGGAAGTAAACCCCATCTGGTAAATCATGCAAGGGCAAGGTTTCACGCAGGGCGGTGATGGCTTCCGTATAAACCAATTGCCCGGCGGCGTTGAAGATATGGGCCTTGGCAGCTGTGTAGTCCAATTCGGTGGGCAGGTCAATATAAAGCTCGTCGGCCACGGGGTTGAAGGCATGGTGGAAGGTGATGGGGAAAGGCTCGTGGGCGGCGACCGATACTTCGGTGCAGGCCACATCGTTGTCGTTGTTGGTTTCGAGGTGGTGGTTGGGGAGGGAGGTCCAGAAGCAGAGTTCGACCTGCAGCCCGGCTGGATTTTCTTGGAATAGGAGGGACTGGTCGCCCCAATCCAGCACCATCGAAGCGCCGGGCTGCAAGTTGAGGTTGTCAAATGACTTTGAAAAAGACTGCAATTCTGAGCACTCCCACAAGAAAACCGTCGTATTGTGGTGGAAATTGACAGTAAGCTGGTTGATGATGGTAGGCCCGACATTTTCAACGGTCACCTGCAAATCATGCACGACGACTTCGTAACTGAAATCCCACCAATTGATGACATCCGACTGGGAATTACTAAATTGGACACTCGTTAGTGCAGCATCTTCAGCAGTGTTTATAGCACTACCATCCATTGTGAATTCCTTAATAAAAGCTGACTCGTTTTCATTTGGTGCAATGCCGTATTTTTCACCCCCGCCTAACATAAATCCGCTATTGGTGAAGGCAATGGCTTTAAAGGATTGGTTGAGTCCGGAAAGTGGGGTTGAGCCCAGTTCGGATAAGTTCAAATCATGCCGAACCACAGCAGGGGTCGCTGTAAGCACCATAATTTCATTCTCGTCAAAAGTGATGTCTTTGATGCCATTGAAATGTTGTGTAGCCAACGGCACAAGCCCTGGTGAAAAAAGGCGGAGCGTGTCTCCGATTTGTGCCAACAGATTTTCATTAGCCAAGATTTCAAGGCGGTCGAATATGAGGTTGGGATATTGTTCCGACATTGTGCCACCTGCATCTAACTTCTTCAACCCTTGTGCCGTCGCCAGCAAAATTGTGTCGCCCACCATGACGACCAAATCATGAACATTTGAAATGGAGCCAAGGTCCCAAATGGTATTCCCATCTGCATCGAGTTTTATCAGGTAATTATTCGAATAACCATAAAAAACCATGCTATTATCGCTGAACTGGGCAGCTTGCCCAGCCCCTCCATAGAAATTAGCAAATGGAACTTCGTTCCAGTCTTTGTCGAACTTGTGAAAGCGCTCGATGAAAATATCACAATCCATTGCTCCTGCTGCGAAGACAATAGAACTATCTGTCAATTCCATTATATCGGAGATTTGCTGATAGTATTGATTTTGATAAACATTCAAGAGCTTTTCAAAGATTATCTCTCCACTTTCTTTAAACACGGTTATGCCGCTGCCATTGTCATGGACGAGTATATAATGACCTTGAGAAGTACGAACAAGGTCGGTTGCAGATTCGGTAAAATTGTGGTTGCCCACCCACTCGATTTGGCCAAATACAAAGTTGGAAACCAGCAGGAAGGTGAAAACAGAGAAGACGTTTTTCATCGTAAGAAGATTTTGAGTTGGAGAAAGCTTGCAATTTATACCCAAAACAAACATGATGCCCGGCAAAATGCCGCTATTTTCTCCCTCCAACCAACAAAAGCCCGATATTTGCTGTCTATCTGCCAGTAAAAAAAAATGACAATGAAAAAATACCTGCTCGCTTCGGCCCTCGCCCTTGTTTCTTCCGCTTTGCTGGCGCAACTATCGCCTGAACTGGCCACTATGCTGCCCGACCATCCGCAATTGACGGCCACCGCCAATGCTGCCCCCTATGCTGCCACCATCACCGCCGATAACATGCGCAGCTACCTCAGCGTGCTGGCCTCTGACGAGTTCGAGGGTCGGGAGACGGGTGAGGAAGGCCAGCGCAAGGCCGCTGATTTCATTGCAGCCCATTTTGAAAAACTTGGCCTCCCCAAGATTGGCGACCCCACAGGGGCAGGTGGTAATTCCTATTTTCAAAACATCGCCTTCACCGCCGAAAGCTGGGACAACGGCCAAATCGAGCTGACCATCAACGGCGAAAACTATCGCCACCTCAGCGATTTCGTCTCGTTTCCCAGCGCCAACTCGAACCGGGAGCGCTTCGCAACGGAGCAGGTCACTTTCCTCGGTTACGGCATTGACGACCCCAAGTACAGCGACTACGCTGGCAGGGACGTGCAGGGCAAAACCATCCTCATTTACCGGGACGAACCCGTGGACAAGGACGGCAACTCTTGGCTGACTGGCACGCCCGAACTTTCGCCTTGGTCAACGGACTGGCGCAAGAAAATGGAAGTGGCTTACCAGCACGGCGTGGCCACGGTGATCATGATTGATGGGGACATCAAGAAGACGGTGGGTGAGGCCCGAAAGACGCTCCTCAGCAGCGAGATGCGCATGGGAGAGGGCGGCAACCCAGAAGGGCATTTGGCCAATAACATGTTCATTTCCAGCACTTTGGGAAAGGAAATCGTGGGCAAAAAATTCAAGAAATTTCTCAAACTGCGGGACGGCATCAAAAAATCCGGCAAGCCCGCCCACATGGACTTGCCCTGCCGCCTGAGCATGGTGCAGAAGAAAAACAAGCGCCAACTGCTCGGCTCCAACGTGCTTGGCTTCATCGAGGGCAGCGACCCCCGGCTCAAGGACGAGGTCGTCGTCGTCTCGGCGCACTATGACCACCTCGGCAAGAAAGGCCCCGCCATCTACCACGGGGCAGACGATAACGGCACGGGCAGCAGCACGGTCATGGACATCGCACAGGCGTTTGCGCAAGCGAAAAAAGACGGCCAAGGGCCACGCCGCAGCGTGCTTTGCCTACTCGTGAGCGGCGAGGAGAAGGGCCTGCTCGGCTCTGAATACTATGTGGAGCACCCCATTTTCCCTTTGGAAAAAACAGTGGCTGACGTGAACGTGGATATGATTGGTCGCACCGACCAGAAGCACGAGGACAATCCCAACTATATCTACGTCATCGGCTCGAACCGCCTCAGCACCGAGCTGCACGACATCAACGAGGCTGCCAACGCCCAGTACGCCCACCTCGACCTCGACTATACCTTCAACGCCAAGAACGACCCCAACCGCTTCTA
>JANPLH010000021.1:0-11385 GCA_031426435.1 Saprospiraceae bacterium
GGTGCAGCGCACCGGAATATGTATCCTAAATTGCCGGTGCGCTGCACCTCAAAAATTATTTCGGTTGTCATCTACAAATATTACCGATGCTACACCCGATTGTCAATGAGTTATTCTGTGGGTAATGAACAGACTTCAAAAGTTTAGTAATTGTAAGTCGATAGGCTGGGTTATTTTTTAAACTCGTTGAGGTTTGTGGAAATGGAGAAGTGCGTATTCCCTGCGCCGAGGTGCTGAATGCTGCGGCCAAAGTCCACCCGGAACCATTTCACCTTGAAGCCGAAGCCCATGGCGAAGCCGGAAAGGCTGCGCAGGTTGCGCACTTCGGTCTCTTTGCGCAGCAAATGGTTGTAGCCAAGGCGGAGGCGGAAGTTCTCTTTTTTGCCCAATAAAAACTCGCCGCTGAAGGTGAAATGGCGGAAGAGGTTGTCCACAAAAGGCTTGTCGCTGCTGGTGTTTTCCTCGCCAAAGAAGATGGTGTCCTCTTGGGAGTTTGGGTCGTCGTAGCGGATGTTCCAGCGGTTCAGGTAGCGGTAAATGGCGGTCAATCGGAAGGGTAGGTGCTTGAGGCGCTTCGAGATGCCGAGCTGTGCCTCGTAGGGTAAGGGTTCCCGGTCGCCACCGGTATAGGTCTTCATCTGCGCCCCAATGTTCTTTATCACAAAGGCGATATTGATGAGCCGGGTGGTGTCGTGAAACATGGCTGCAAGGTCGGCACCGAGGCCATTGGCGTTGTAGGTTTCCAATTGCGAAGTGATGTAGCGAAGGTTGGCCCCGACGGACACCCGTTCATAAAGTTTTCGCCCCGCACCGATGGTCACGGCGTACTCTGATGCCTTGAAATCCCCGGTCACTTTGCCCATGAGGTCGGTGGCATCGAACTGGCCGTAGTTCAGGTACTGCACCCCGCCATGCAGCGTGATGTCCGATTTTTTGAGGTGGTGGCCATAGCCAAAATACCCGCCCCCGATGTCGGATACCATGAAATTGTGGTTAAAGGAAAGCTGTCCGTGCATGAGCGGGTTGAGCGCTGCAGGGTTTGAAAGTGCGAAGGCTACATCGTCGTCTTGTACCGTGATTTGATGGCCGCCAAGGGCCGTCAATCGGGCAGAAGCTGGGAGGCCAAGGAACTCGAAGCTGCTGTTGCCACCGACGATTTGTGCTTGGAGCGATGTGGTTAAGCCTATGATAATCAGTAGGTTGGTAAGGATTTTTTTCATTGAATGCAATTAGATATCAACTTTGAGTTATTTGTTCCCGAATGGCGGGACAGGCTATGGCCGTAGGCCAACTGCGACGTCATGCGTTAAGTGGCCTACGTGATGTTGCAGTTGGACTTCGGCCATTACAAAGCGGCTTGAAAGGCAGGAAATGACAGTCCGTGTTACTGCGCCCCCCGCTTCATGTCCGCCAGCTTTTTGATGCGGGCGGTGTCAATGGGGAGGTCGCCGCCTTCCTTCGTCCAGGCATCGGCGCAGACACCGAACTCGCAGTACATCCGCTTTATAAGCTCGCCGTTTTCGTCAAAGACCTTGAGTTCGCCCTGCTCGTTGTCGCCTTCGAGGTAGGTGCCCTCGGTCATCACTTTGCCGTTTTTATGGTACTCCTTGAAAGGGCCGTTCTCCAAGTTGGCCGAGAAACTGACCTCCTCCTGCAACTCGCCCGTGTCGTACCATTTTTTCCAAATGCCTGACATCTCGTTGTTCATGTACTGGCCCTCGTTGGTCATTTTGCCCTGCTCGTTGAACTTCTGGTACTTGCCCTCGAACATGCCGTTTGCAAGGGTCGTCAAGCTTTCCACCTGTCCGTTTTCATAGTACAACTTGCGCTCGCCGTGCAGGCTGTCGTTGATGTAGAAACTCTCCTCTCGCTTAGAGCCGTTGGGGTAAAAGGCGAGGTATGGCCCCTCCTTCTTCTTGGTTTGCTTGTTGATGGAGAACTTCTCCGTCACTTTGCCGCTCTCGTCTTTGTTCTCGACAGTTTCTATCTTGCTGCAAGCAGCCAAAAACAGTATTGCGAAGCATATAAATAGTGTATTGCGCATGGTTCTGAGCTATTTTAAGGATGAACGATGGGAGTGATTGTTAAATTGGGAGATTGTTAGATTGTTAAATTGCTGAATTGCTTCATTGCTTCATTGTTACATGGCTGCATGGTTTCATTGTTGCGGGACCGTGGAATTAAATTCAATGCTCCTGTGCCCCAACAATGAAACCATGTAACAATGTAACAATTCAGCAATTCAGCAATTCAGCAATTCCAATTCCACCGCAAATAAACGACTTTTGACACTCTCTAAATTGGGGACAAACCAACAACAATTTTGATTTTGTGCAGGAAAATAAATCGGCTGGCGTAAATTTGCGCCGTGACCGCTCATTTTCAGAACAGAAATTTTGTGTCCAAACAAGCCCTTGGCCATTTCATCAACTAAATACAACCAAATTATTCGTCTATGTTTGATTCATCCAATTTTTTGCTCGACAACCAACCAAACACTCCTCACGAAGAACTGAAAACTTGGGTCAATGAGATGACCAAGCATTTCACGCCAGACCATGTGCATTGGTGCGACGGGTCAGATGCAGAGTACAATACGCTTTGCAAACAGCTCGTCGAAAAAGGCACGTTCATCCGCCTGAACCCGGAAAAACGTCCCAACAGCTTTGCTTGCTTCAGCGACCCCAGCGACGTGGCACGGGTGGAAGACCGCACTTTCATTTGCTCCCGATTGAAGGAAGACGCTGGCCCCACCAACAACTGGGAAGACCCCCGTGACATGAAGCGTACCCTGAACCGCCTGCTCAGAGGCTGCATGAAAGGACGCACCCTGTACGTCATTCCATTCTGCATGGGGCCGCTCGGCTCGCCGTTGAGCAAGCTCGGCGTGCAGCTCACCGACTCGGAATACGTGGTGACCAACATGAAGATAATGACCCGGATGGGCACTCAGGCGCTCGACCTGCTTGGCGAACACGGCGAATACGTCAAGTGCATCCACTCGGTGGGCAAGCCATTGGCCGAAGGCGAAGCAGACGTGAAATGGCCCTGCGCCCCCAATATCAAGGACAAATACATCGTGCATTTCCCGGAGGAGCGCCTCATCGTGAGCTACGGCTCTGGCTACGGTGGCAATGCGCTTTTGGGCAAAAAATGCTTCGCCCTGCGCATCGCCAGCACGATGGCCCGTGAGCAGAACTGGCTGGCCGAGCACATGCTAATCCTCGGTGTGGAAGACCCCAAAGGCGAAAAAACTTACCTCGCTGCCGCCTTTCCTTCTGCCTGCGGCAAAACGAACTTTGCCATGCTGATACCGCCGGACTCCATGAGCGGCTGGAAGGTGACGACCATTGGCGACGACATCGCCTGGATACAGGAGGGCGAGGAGGGCCGGCTCTACGCCATCAACCCAGAGGCGGGCTATTTCGGCGTGGCGCCCGGCACCAACATGAAGACCAACCCCAACGCCATGATTTCCATTGAAAAGAATACTATCTTCACCAACGTGGCCATTACGCCCGATGGCGATGTATGGTGGGAGGGCATGAGCAAGGAAGTGCCCGCTGGCCTCACCAACTGGCAGGGGCTGCCGCACGACCCCGCCAGCGGCAAGCCCGCAGCGCACCCCAACAGCCGCTTCACCGCCCCGGCGCAGCAGAACCCCGTGATAGACCCAGAATGGGACAGTCCGCAGGGCGTGGCCATCCGTGCCTTCGTGTTCGGTGGCCGTCGCAGCACGGTGGTGCCTTTGGTCTATCAATCGTTCAATTGGAACTTCGGCGTCTATCTCGCTGCCACGATGGGTTCGGAGATGACCGCCGCCGCCTTCGGCGAGCTGGGCAAGGTACGCCGTGACCCCTTTGCCATGCTCCCCTTCATGGGCTACCACGTGGCCGATTACTTCAACCACTGGCTGCAGTTTGGTCGTCCGCTGCCCAATGCGCCCCGCATCTTCGGCGTCAACTGGTTCCGCAAGGACGAACAAGGCAACTTTGCCTGGCCGGGCTTCGGCGAAAACATGCGGGTGCTGAAATGGATAGTGGAGCGGGTACGTGGCCGTGCCGGGGCAGTCGAAAGCCCCATCGGTTGGATGCCCCGCCACCGGGACATTGACTGGACGGGCCTGGAGGATTACCCAAAAGAAGAATTCAAAAAAATCATGGCCGTTGACCGTGAGCAATGGAAAAAGGAAATCCTCGCCCACGAAGAACTCTTCTCCACCATGTACGACCGCCTGCCCAAGGAGTTCCTCTTCATGCGGGAACTGCTGCTGTCGGCCCTCTGGCGCTCCCCCGCCAAATGGGAGTCGAGGGCGGAGCGGTATGATGATTAGGGAAATTGGAAATTGGGAAATTGCGCTGGTATTCAAGCATTTGGACTATATTTCAATACTCGATATTCTCCAAAAAAGAAAGCGTCAGCTTGGTGGGAGCCATGCCGACGCTTTCTTTTTAGATATGATGAGGTCTGGATTTTACCAGCAATTAAATAGGGGATAATATGCAATCAATATTCAATCAGGACCCAAAACCTTAGGGCGAGTTATCACCCTATTCTTAAACAGGCATATGCTTTATGGGAGGTGCGGGATAGCGAAAAGGTACTGGGAACGTGAAAGCTTGTGAAAGTGGAATGAGGCAAGAAGTACATATATTGCGAATCCAAGTCCAAGGGTGTAGGCAAGAGGCCGCAAGAGCCGCTTCGCTCAATGCTTGCTGGAACTGCTGCTTTTTCGAAGTGATGAATTCGTTTATGATGGCAAGAGTGGTAAGCGGGGTTGGACAGTAAAAAACAAAAAGACCCTCCAAATATTGAAATTTGGAAGGCCAGTTGTTTAATTTTTGTTGATTATCAATTATCCCAACAGCAAGCATTTCCAGAACTGCATTGAACAGAACATGAATCTCCCCCTGAAGTTAGAGAACAAGAAGATGCACCAGAACCTCCAGAATCGCAGTCGCCACTGGCTGTTGTAGAACAAGCACTACTTGATAGTCCAGTGATGCAACAACCACACGAAACGCTTGCTCTTGAAGTAATTTGACCAGATAAGGTTTTGTTTTGTCGTATTAAACCATATCCTTTAAGTTTTGTATCGAAAGGAATATTCAGAATACTGTTGCCAATAGCATCATCTTCATCTACAGTTACTAGGATGACATCTTTAGTATCCAAAGAATTAATAATAACGCTTCTACGAAGGAAAAGCACCTCAGCATTTTCAATTTTCTTTTGAAGAGTCAGAGGTTTTTCTGATTGAAGGATGTAATGGATGAATTTCTCATCTGTTATATTGACATAAAAATCAATTACACCATCTTCAATTGGATAAATACTAACGCTACCTTTTAAATATTCTCCCTTATCGTGTTCAAATTTCCCAGCATTAAAATCTTCAAGTAATTTTAGTTCATTCAATTCATAAGGTTGAATGTTTTCTGAATATTTTTCGCATCCAGTAAAAATACCAAATGTCATTAGTGCTAAAAGAGCAAAAGTTGTGAGGAAATAATTCTTTTTCATTGTTTTAAGGTTGAAATGAATAAAACTGTTACATGCTTTTTTTCCAGAGCATTGGCAACAATTTTATTCAAAGGTTATTCAATTCAGATTTTTGAAATTAAAGTAACTTACTTCTCAAAAGATGATGAGGAGGTAGGTCTATTCCTTTACCCAAAATAAAGATGAATCTTGAATTCATAAATTTGGATTTGTAGATTAAAATTATCTTATTACAAAAATAGGGTTGTCGGCTACTTTTTCAAATTAAAATGTAAGTTTTGAAAAAAAATACAACTATATTGTTATTTTTTTAAGTTGATTGCTTGCTGAAAACTTTGAGAAATGTAAGTTTCCTGGTTCAGTTCCTCCAAAAGCAGTTTGGCAAGCCCATTTTCAAACCTGCCTTCCATCCCTTCCACTTGCCGTACCCAGCGTATTCCTTGCACGGCATTTGTCAAGCACAATTCATCGGCGGTGGCCAATGCATCCAGCCGGAGCCGTTTTTCTACGGCCTTGATTTTCAAGGTTTTGGCAATGGACAGTACCGTGGCCCGCAGGGTGCCAGCCACGCAGCCTTCAGTGAGGGGTGGGGTGTATAGTTGGCCGTTTTTTACCCAAAAGATATTGGCGCTGGTGGCGCAAGCCAATCGGCCAGCGGTGTTGCGCAGCAGGCAGTCGTCGAGGCCGAGGGCTTGCTTGTGCTGGGCGGCGAGGACGAAGGGGAGGGAGGCGTTTAGCTTGAAATTGGAAATTGGGAAATTGGGAAATTGGTTGAATTGGGGAAATGGGGAATTGGGGAATTGGGAAATTGGGAGGGGGGACTGGCTGTAAATTCCGATGCTTAGGCCGGTTTCATTTAGCTCGAAATGGTTGGAGGGTAGGGGAGTGGCTTCGATGAGGAAATGGGGCAGGTTGGTTTCGGGGGTATAAAGGCCGCCGCCGCAGCGCCATACCGTGAGACGGATGCGCCAGTTGCCAAGGCTGTTGGTCAGTTTGGCGATTTCGTTTTCCAAAAAGACAGGGGTGAAATAACGGGGGCGCTCCAATTTCAGGCAATCCATGCCCGCCGCCAGCCGCTGCCAGTGCAGGTGGAAGAAGGGCAGCCGACCATCAAAGGCCCGAATGCTTTCGAACAGGCCATCGCCATAACGAAAGGAGCGGTTACCAGCTGTGAAAATGGGCTGGTCGTCGGGGAATAATTCTCCATTGTAATTGATGGGCATGGTCTGCTTTTTTTGCACCGCAAAGATGCCCTCTGCTGCTCGCTTTCAAGAGAATTTTGGAACAAAAACCTATGAGCAATGTTTTCTTTCCACTTCTTATCTATCTTACCATTTAATCTGACCAAAAAATGTTAAAAACACTCGAAATGTCCTACAACAAAGAGGAGCGCTACAACAAGCCGATGACCGACAAGCTTAGCGACAACTACCGCCATATCATCGAAGAATTGGGCGAGGACGTCTATCGGGACGGCCTGCTGAAAACCCCGGAGCGGGCCGCCAAAGCCATGCAATACCTCACTTCTGGCTACGCAATGGACGCCGAGGAAATCCTGCGCTCGGCCATGTTCAAGGAGGAGTACAACGAAATGGTGATTGTGAAGGATATAGAAATGTACTCGCTTTGCGAGCACCATATATTGCCTTTCGTGGGCAAGGCTCATATCGCCTATATCCCGAACGGCTATATCGTCGGCCTAAGCAAGATACCCCGCATCGTGGACGTGTTCGCCCGCCGCTTGCAGGTGCAGGAGCGCCTTACGCTCGACATCCTAAATGCCATCAACAACACCCTCAAGCCGCAGGGTGTGGCCGTCGTCATCGAGGCCAACCACATGTGCATGATGATGCGTGGCGTGCAGAAGCAGAATTCCTATACCACCACTTCGGCGTTCCGTGGGCAGTTTGAAAAACAGGAGACGAGGACGGAGTTTTTGAAACTTATTGGTTCTAAATTGCACTAAGCGATTTCGGATTTCGGATTTCGGATTTCGGAAAGTTTTGAGGTGAAATGTCAGTGTTTTGGTGTTTGTTTTTAGCTTTGGGGCTGAATTAAACTCCACATACAATGGACAAGAAAAAACTTCAAGAACGCTTGAAGCGGTATGCAGTAGCCATTGTATTATTCGGGGAATCGCTTCCCAACACGCCCGGTTTTCGCACGGTAAAAAATCAAATCGTAAGGAGTGGCCCATCTGCTGCCGCAAATTACAGGGCTGCTTGTCGGGCAAAATCTACAGCAGACTACATTTCCAAGATGGGTACGGTGGAAGAAGAGCTGGATGAAACGCTTTTCTGGCTCGAATTTACCGTAGCTTTGTCCCCCGATTTTAGAGAGCAGGTTGTCCCACTTTGGAAAGAAGGAAATGAACTGCTTGCCATTATTGCCAAAAGCATAACATCCACTAAAAAGAACAACAAGTAGCGATTTCCGATTTCCGTGGCCTCACCGAAATCCGAAATCCGAAATCCGAAATCGTATGAGGGCATACATCTTCCCCGGTCAGGGTTCCCAGTTTGAGGGCATGGGCAAGGACATGTACGATAACAATGGCTACGCCAAGGAACTGTTCGAACAGGCCAATGAAATCCTCGGTTACCGCATCACCGACGTGATGTTCGAGGGCGACGCCGAGGCGTTGAAGCAGACCAAAATCACCCAACCCGCTGTTTTCCTCCATTCCATCGTTAGGGCTAAAATGGCAGGTGCCGACTTCCAACCGTGCGCTGTGGCAGGTCATTCGCTGGGTGAGTTCTCAGCGCTGGTAGCGGCTGGCTGCTTGGGCTTCGAGGACGGGCTTCGGTTGGTGCAGCAGCGGGCCTCGGCCATGCAGCGGGCCTGCGAAATGACCGAAGGCACCATGGCCGCCGTGCTCGGCCTGGCCGACGAAGTGGTGGAAGAAATTTGCGCCAGCATCGCCGATGTGGTGGTGCCAGCCAACTACAACTGCCCCGGCCAATTGGTCATTTCTGGTTCGGTGGCGGGCATTGAGGCGGCTGTCGCAAAATGCACGGAAGCGGGTGCCAGCAAGGCCATCGTGCTGCAAGTAGGCGGGGCGTTCCACTCGCCACTGATGCAACCTGCCAAGGACGAACTAAAGGCGGTGCTGGAAGCCACCAATTTTGCGAAGCCCATCTGCCCCATTTACCAAAACGTGAACGCCAAGCCGGAAACTGATCCAGAGATGATACGCCAGAACTTGGTGGAACAATTGACGGCTCCTGTTCGTTGGACGCAGACCATGCAGAACCTGATTGCCGATGGCGTTGCCGAGTTCATTGAAGTGGGCGGTACCGGCAAAGTGCTTCGTGGCTTCGTCGCCAGGGTGGACAGGCGTTTTCCAACGGCGACGCTGTAATAATTTTTCTTTGTGAAAATGGGGTTTTTGGCTGCCTTAACCCCCAAGTACATTTAGCATTTGGTTTTTTTGAAATCTTACTGCAATTTGGCGCTTGGATTATTGAATATTCTTTCTCGACCTTTGAAAATTCAACTTACTGCCCCTATCAATTGGCAGTTTTTCTTCAAAAAATGGCAGGAACAACCATCCAAAGCGGAGACATACTTTTGGCCGAGCCTTTCATGCTCGACCCCAATTTCAAGCGCACGGCGGTGCTGCTTTGCGAGCACTCGGAGGAGGGCAGCATCGGGTTCATTTTGAACAAAAAGCTCGACATGCGGGTGGACGACCTCGTGACGGGTTTCCCAGAATTCGATGCCAAGGTCTATTTCGGCGGGCCGGTGCAAACCGATACCATCCATTATATCCACAACGTTGGCGACCTGCTCGAAGAGAGCCGCAAGATTGCGGACGGCGTTTGGTGGGGCGGCAGCTTTGAGCAATTGAAATTCCTCATTACTTCCGAGTTGATAACACCTGAAAATATCCGGTTCTTCGTGGGCTACTCCGGCTGGTCGGAACGCCAATTGGAAGAGGAAATGGAAACGGGGTCGTGGGTGACAGCGCACATGCACCCGAACTATGTCTTCAAGTCCAAACCCGACTCGCTTTGGTCGCAAATCATGTCCAACAAGGGCGACCTGTTTACCGTTATTGCCAGCATGCCCGATTCCGTCACCTACAATTAGTGGCCGGATTACATTTGAGCCAACCTAAAAAGAACCCATCTTTATCCTTCCAGATTTTTCTTATCCTGCCCAACCATTCACAACTTTGGCGCTGTCTTGCCTTGCGTTAAGATTCAATATTTATACAGCTTGATTTGCACAGGTGCGTTACAGGTGATACCTTGTCAAGGATTTTTCACCTTAAACTTTAGAATAATCATGAAAGAAAATACGCTAATCGTGCTCCTCATGCTGTTTGTGGCAATAGCCCCGAATCAGGTCTTTGCCCAAAATTCTACCATTGACATCGTGACCATGAAGGATGGGCGGGTACTGAAAGGAAAAATACTTCAATATTCCCCTGGAGAAACCTTGGTTTTTCAGCCTTTGGAAGGTCAAAAAATGGAATTGGCAGATTCAGAAATTGCCAAAATTCAGCAGGGCTTGGAGATGGATGCTGTGGCAATTGAGCAATTGCCAACAGGCAAAACAAACGGGCTTCCAACGGCGAAAACACAAGGACTCTACGCAAATTCAATGCTCTCGTTTGCCGTTGGTAGCAGTGGCGACGAGGGTCTTTCTTTGGGCGCAGGGTTCAGTGAAGTGGTCGGCTACCAGCTAAACGAGGTGCTGGGGGTTGGCGTTGGGTTTGGCATTGACAACTATTCCCGCCGGGGCGAAACGGTGTACCCGCTTTTTGCAGAGGTCAGGGGCCTGTTGCCTTCCAAAAAACCTTCCGGTAATTTCTACGCATTGGCAGGGGGAGGCTATTCGCTTGGGTTCCCTCGCAAAAGCTTGGAAATCAATGAGGCAGAGGGCGGACCAATGGGGTATTTCGCCTTTGGTTACCGAGCTGCAACCATCGAAGGCGTTGATATTTACCTCGACCTTGGTGCCAAGTTCCAGGAAGCCCATTTTAGCAGGACGCTTTACAATGGCGACGTGGAAATAAGGGATGTTAATTTCAGAAGGATAGTCATCCGAGTGGGCATTGGGCTTTGGAAATAATTTCCCAATATCCCAATCACCCAATATCAAGAATTGGTTCGTGAGGTTTACTGGCGTGAATCTTCGATTTCTGGTTTCAAGTTTCAGGGAAGAGCCTGCTTAAATCATTTTTGAAAATATTGATTGGGCAAAAAGCTATTCCAAAAATGCTGTTTATTTTCAGCTACGCAGAATATCCCGTGAAACCTTAAACTTGAAACCTCATGAACCATTTTTATAAAAGCTATTGATAAAACAAAAGGCATATACCGACGAGGAATTGGTCAAAGGCTGTGTGGCCAACGACCGATTTTGGCAGGAGCAGTTTTACCGCCGCTTCTTTCCTGCCATGATGGATATGTGCCTGCGCCGTACCGAAGACCGTGACGAGGCTATGTCCATTGTCAACAACGGTTTCATGCGGGTTTTCAAGAAAATTCACCTCTACTCATTTAAAGGTTCATTAGAAGGTTGGGTGCGGCGGTTGGTTTGGCACAGCTTGGCCGACTATTTCCGTGACCAACAGAAATACGTCCATTTCCTCGTCTTCGAGGAGCGGGACCAGCCAGTGAATGCCAGCCCAGCCAGCCAGCTTTATGCGGAGGATATTTTGCGCATGGTGAACACCTTGCCACCAGCCAGCGCAGCAGTGTTCCGGTTGTATGCCATCGAGGGGTTTTCCCATGCCGAAATCGGCGAACAATTGGGCATCAGCGACGGCACTTCCAAATGGCATTTAGCGACGGCCCGCCAAAAGCTCAAACAACTCATTCATCAACACGATTTAAGCAATTATGCAGGATAAACGCATACATTTTAACGAGA
>JANPLH010000022.1:0-2909 GCA_031426435.1 Saprospiraceae bacterium
TCATGAACCGGTCGCTTTTTTTTATCAAAACGCCAAGGCCGCCGGCTGCTACGAGGATGGATTCCACGGTCACGAGCATCATCCAGGTGATGGCGAGGTTTTGGCGCAGTACCTCTATGACATAATCGAGTCGGCCCTTAATCACCACTTCCCAAAGCACTTCCCATCGGCTGCAGCCCAATGAGCGGGCATGGTCAATTTCCTCTTGCGGAATGTCCCGGATGACGCCCAACAAGGAGGTGATAAAGTACAAACTCATGAACACGACCAACACCCAAACCTGCATGGTTCTGGCATCGGATACTATCATTGCCAAGTAAAAAGTGATACCAGTGAGCGGTAGGTACCGCAATTGGCTGAGGAAATTCGCCACTGGCCGCATGAACGGCACAGGTGACAAATAGGCAATGAGCAAGGAAATAGCAATGGAAAAAATGGTGGCCTGGAGGCAAAGCCCCAACGAACTTAGTATATGCACCATCAGCCCTTCATTGTAGAGGCTTTTCATGCCTTCCAACACTTTTTGCGGTGGAGGCAACAGGCTTTTTTCACCAGCAGTGCCAATGAACCACCAGGCAAAAACGAATATTATCCAGAAGCCAATCAGTACCAAGCGCTGGTTGCCCTTTAAGACTTCAAAGGGCTTGAACCATGTTTTTATCTCCATAATAAAAAGAACTATTAGCGGTGGCATCTTTGGGAGGTGCCACCGCTATATTGGCGAAAACTGCTATTATTTCAAAAGCGAGACGACGACCCGACGGTTCTTCGCACGGCCAGCCTCTGTTTTGTTGTCGGCAACGGGGTCATCTTGCCCTTTGCCATCCACTTTTTGGAATCGGGTTCCGGGTATGCCTTTTTGCATCAAAAACGTCTTGACCGCTTCGGCACGGGCACGTGACAAGGAGATATTGTCAGTGGGGTTACCCACGTTGTCAGTGTAGCCCACAATTTCCAATTTCGAGTCTTCAGCTTGTACCAGCAGGTTGTAAATCTGGCTCAAAACATCCTCTGCCTCCGGGCGGATGGTTGCCCTGCCAGTGTTGAAATTGATTTGCCATTCGCCGGAAGCAATCAGCGTTTTTGCCTTTTCGGTGTAGTCCGGCTTATAAGCCTCGCCTCCCTCTATTCCTTTTATGTCTTTGACAAAACTAACGTTCACAGCTTCGTCGTAAGGCACCACCCGTTTCACGTTTTCGAGAAAACCAGCAGGGTTCAACTTCGTCAAATAGCCTGAAACTTGGTCATAGACCGATTTGTAGCGGTTGATATTGTCCGAAAGACCATAGTACTGTTGTGCATCGGCGAGGTTGAAGACCCTGGAGCCGCCCATGTTGTAGCTGATGCCTCCTTTTTCGCCTTTTTGGCCTTTAAACATATTGTACCAATAGTCGGCGTCCTCCATTTCATAAGTAGCAGCAACGGCTTCGGCAGCCCGGCGTCGCCAGGTATCGTACTGCTTCATCTGGTCAGAGGCGGTGTAGCTCGCCTTGAGGATGCCCGTGACGATATCCTTGTTCTTTTCGGCCCATTCCTTTATGCCAATCAGCGTCACGGCCATTTGGTTGTTGAACTCCTTGGTGGATACTATGTCGGTAAAACCAGAAAGCGCATCAAAAACCATCTTGTCGCCGGGTGTCCAAGTGGCACAACCGTCCACTTTTTTGTCAATGGTTTTGCCAGTGAGCTTGCCGTTTTTCACTTCTTTGAGCGGAATGGTCCAGCCCTCTTTTTGCGATTTGATAAGCTCCTTTGCCGACTCGATATAGTCGTCGTTGGCCGAAGGATAGAAATTCACTGCTTCCGGGTCATAGGTGCCGGGGTCAGGGTTTACTTTGATGCCATTGGCAAAGGCGTAGTTGACCGCAGTGACCCAGTCGCCATCTCCCATGACAGCGGAGACGAGCGAACCACGCATGGATTGTGGGTCCATCTTCCATTTGGGTGGGCCAATCAGCTTGTCCTCTCCATAGCTGAGGCCGAGGCAGCCCATCACTTGGAGGTGGTACTTGCCTTCGCCGTATTTGTCGTTGAGCGCCTGTTGGGTGGAACTGATGTAAAACGGTGCGCCATCGCCCATTATCATCACGGCGAAAACGCCTTCTTTTGGGTGTGCAGTTCCTCCGTCGTACTGCTCCACAAACTTCATTTGCAGGTTGCGCAACTCGGTAAGCCAGTCTTGCCGCACGATTTCAAGGTTCACGCCGTTTTGCTCCATCATGGAGCCTTCCGTGGTTTTTGGGCCGCCATTGGCGACAATGATGCCCGATTGTGCGTTCCAGGCATAGCCGCCAATCCGGGTGAGCGGCTTGCTGGAAACCTTGGAAGAGGCTTGAATAGAGGGAGGAGGCAGCTCAGCGGAGGTGCTGACGTTGTTCACGTCTTCCTCTGAAACATTGATTCCCTCCAACTGTTGGGACTCGCCGATTTTGAGGCCGGGTGAGAACTTGACGATGAGAAAGCCCACAATACCCACAATCAGTAGGGTGATGAGCAGTTTTGAAAGGCCTGTTAGCTTCATGATTTTCGATTTTAATTTTTCGGAAAATGGAAATAGTCGCCAATTTCACAAATTCCTTGATTTTGCAAATTTAAAAAGTGAAATAGTTGGGGCAATTTGTGGGGTCGCCGTCCTTGGGTGTCCATATATATCTACTAAAAGGAGGTTGAGAACCTTGAACACAGTTTGTTGTGGCACCAAATGCAGTTTTTTGACTTGTTTTCAATTCGCAAGAAATCCTGATTGAGAATTTCAAGAACTAAGTCGTGAACAATGCATCAAACTCCTTACAATCAATAGTCCATGCAGAAAATGAGAATCAGGCATAATTGACTGCCCCAAAACCCAAGGCTTTCTGCACGGCAGGATGATTTAAGTCAAACTTAGCTTCTGAGCTAAGTTGCTCGAA
>JANPLH010000023.1:0-3065 GCA_031426435.1 Saprospiraceae bacterium
GTCATCTCCTGCCCCTGTGCCATGGGCCTCGCCACGCCGACCGCCGTGATGGTGGGCGTCGGTCGGCTGGCGAAGAACGGCATCCTCGTCAAGGGCGCTCAGACCATCGAGGTGTTTGCGGGCATCAAAAACTTCGTCTTCGACAAAACGGGGACGCTGACGAACGGGGATTTCAAAATAAAAAAAATAAACTACTATCCTGAAAATTTGAATGGAGCAGGCATTGGCGACCAATCACCAATCACCAATCACCAATCACTCATCAAAGCAATGATGTTGAAAATGGAGCGACATTCTTCGCACCCGATTGCCCAGTCATTGGTGAAGGAATTAGGGGATGAGGAGGGTTTGCCGAAGGTGACAGTTTCCAAAATCCAAGAATTGAAAGGTCAAGGCGTGATGGCATTTGATTCGGAAGACAATGAGCTTCGCTTGGGTTCAAAGCGCTTTGCTGGCGCAAATTTTCAAGAGAATCAGGCCGCATTATTTTTTAGCAAAAACAACAAACTGCTCGCCTCCATAGAAATCGAGGATGCTGTTAAGCCTGATGCCGCCGACTTGATGGACTACTTGCGCAGCACGGGCCGAACTCCCGTCATGCTCAGTGGCGACCGGGCCTCCAAGGTGAACGAAGTCGCCGAGCAACTTGGCATCACCCGCATTTTTGCGGAGCAACTGCCCGCCGACAAGCTCGCCATCATCAAGCAACTAAGCGCCGATGCACCCACCGCCATGATTGGCGACGGCATCAACGACGCTCCGGCATTGGCGCAGGCCACCATCGGCGTCAGCCTCAGCAATGCCTCGCAAGTGGCCATGCAGAGTGCCCAAATCATCCTCCTGAACGGCAACCTCGACCGCCTCGCCAAGGCGCTGGCCATTTCCACCGCCACCCTCCAGACCATCAAGCAAAACCTTTTTTGGGCATTCGCCTACAACGTGGTGGCCATCCCCGTGGCTGCCATGGGCTTCCTGAACCCGACTTGGGGGGCGCTTTTCATGGCGTTCTCGGATGTGGTGGTGATTGGGAATTCGATACGGTTGAAGGGGAGGAAGGTGTAGTTTCCTCTCCCCCTTGCATTTCTCCTAATCTTTTCTACCTTGTGGCTTTACTATATTGGGCATCTACGAAAACAATCAAAACAAATCAACAAGCACATGGCCTCAGACCCTCAATCCATTCAAGCCTCACCAGAAATGTCCGAATTCGAGTGGGGCGACCTGCTCGACGGCATCGAACGCCAGAAATGCCTCGTGGTGGTTGGGCCGGAAATCTACACCGCTGAGGGGCAACCGCCCACGGAAAAACGCCTCGCCGAGTTCTTGCGGGCGCAGGCCGAACAGCTCCGCATCCGGGTGTACGACAATGGCTGGTTCCATTCCCTGCCCTTGGGCAACGAAAGCTCCCCCGTGCGGCAGGTCAAGGCGTTTTATGACCAACCTACGCCCCATGCCGAGGCCATCTTGAAAACCTTGGCAGGCATCAAGTTTCCGGTGGTGCTGTCCCTGAACCCCGACGACAAGCTGCGCCGGGCCTTCCAGGGATACACCGCCAGCTTTGAGACCTACGTGCGCAACCAACCCTACCGGGAAGACCTGGAGCCGCCGACATCTGACCGTCCCATCGTGTTCAACATGCTGGGCCAGCTCGAAGACCGGAATTCCTTGGTACTTACCTACGATGATTTCTACGACTATCTCAAGTCCGTTTTTATCGGCAACAGCATGTCGCCCATCCTGAAAGATGCCATCATGAAGGCGGAGTATTTCCTCTTCCTTGGCATTCCTTTCGACCAGTGGTACATTCATTTGTTCATGCGAATCATGCAGCAGAATAAGGAAAAACGGCAGACTCAAAAACTTGCCGTGCCATACAATGTCGAAAGCGCCGATAGCTGCACGGAGCAATATACCATCCGTTTTGTGGACAACCAGGCGGCAGCTTTTGTGGAGGCGCTTTACCAGCGTTGCGACCAGCACCCCAACAAAGGCAAACTGCTGCGGCCAGCCCCCGTCATCAAAGGCGAAGCGGCCTCCGACGATGACGGCAAGGCGCAGTTATTTGAAAAACTCACCGAATTGCTCATCGAAAACGAGTTCGTGGAAGTGTACGAGCAGGTAAAAAAAGTGCTGACGGGAACGGGCGACACTGGCCGCAAACTGCTCACCAATTTCATTCAACTGAAAGGCCGCCATGCCGACCTCTCGGAACAAATCTCCCTCGGCATTTTGCTTTCCAGTGAGGCCACGGTAGAAATGAACAAGCTGCGAAAGGCATTCCTCGACCTGGTGAACGAACTGATGAACCAATGGCCCCAACTAAACATCCAACTATGAGCAAGCGAATGCCACGTTACCCTGGCGCACAGCCCTTCGAGACGGAACAGCAGGGGATTTTCTTTGGCCGCCAAAAAGACATCGAGGCGCTTGGCAGGCTCGTCAGGCAGGAGCCACTCACGGTGTTGTACTCCAAGTCGGGCATGGGCAAAAGCTCCCTGCTCAATGCGGGCGTCATCCCGGCCATCCAAGCTGAAGGGGAATACCGCCCCCTGCGCTTCCGGTTCAATGCCTTCGACAAGGATGCTCCCTTGGAGGGGCAGCCCATGCCCGCCATCCGCACGATGGAAACCATCCGGGGCGGCAAAGAATCTGCGCATACCTTCCTCGACCGCCTCATCGAAAACGAAGCAAGCCTCTGGCACGACCTCAAGGAGCAGTATTTGCTGGCTTTCAAAGCCCAAAAGCTTAAAACCCCAATACCCCAATATCCCAATAACTCAATATCCCAACACCCAACCAAACTTCTGCTCGTCTTTGACCAATTCGAGGAGCTGTTTACCTATCCGCCAGAAGCGGTGCTGGCCTTCCGCAAGCAATTGGCAGAGGCGCTCTACACCCCGCTGCCACGCCGCTACTGGGACATGCTCGACCTCTACGGCAAGGAACAAAGCCCCCTCAGCCACGAAGAGCAGACCTTGCTCGAAACCCCGCTGGACCTGCGGGTAGTAGTCGGCTTGTTGCGCTTTGAGTCGTTGTTCGCTCGCTTCCCGGGTCGCCTGCGCCTG
>JANPLH010000024.1:0-6429 GCA_031426435.1 Saprospiraceae bacterium
AAAAGGGATTGCGGAGCGGCTCGCACTTGCCGCACGTTATGTCGCCTACGGTGAAAAAGTGCTGTACACAGGCCCTGTTTTTCAGCAATCCGAACGCATGGGCGGCATGCTGCGCCTCCATTTTGACCCAAAGGGGAAAAGCCTAAGCGCCAAGCCCAGCAATGCTCCGCTAATTGGCTTCAAAGTGGCAGGTGCCGACCGGGTTTTCCATCCAGCCAAGGCTGTTATTGAAGGCAATTACGTCTTGGTGTGGAGCGAAAAAGTGCCAAGCCCCGTGGCGGCCCGCTATGCTTGGGAGCGCAGCCCCGTTGGTTCAAATCTTTACAATGTGGGGGGCATGCCTGCCTCAACTTTCCGCACGGATGATTGGTAAATTGCTATTTTGCCCCCTCAAAACTCAACAACATGAAAATCAGCATCTATGCCATCGTTTGCCTGCTCCTGTCCATCGGTTCTATGAAACGTTGCGACAGCACCAAAACCGCCCAAGCCTCCAAAACTGGACAATGGGTTCAGCTTTTCAATGGTAAAAACCTCGACGGTTGGGACCTGAAAATTGCGGGCTTCAACCTCAACGACAACTACCAGAACACTTTTAGGGTAGAGGACGGCATGATAAAAGTGGATTACAGCGGCTATAAAAGCTTCGACCAGCACTACGGCCACCTGTTTTACAAAAAGCCGTTTTCGCATTACCGGCTGCGCGTCGAGTACCGATTTGTGGGCGAGCAAGCGCCCAATGGCGAGGGTTGGGCGCTTCGCAACAGCGGGGTCATGCTCCACGGGCAGTCCGCCGCCAGCATGAAAAAAGACCAGGACTTCCCCATCAGCATCGAGGCCCAGTTCCTTGGCGGCAATGGCAAGGACGAGCGCCACACCTCCAACCTCTGCACGCCCGGCACCCACGTCCACATCAACGGCAAGCTGGAAACCAACCACTGTATGGAATCCCGCTCCAAGACCTACCACGGTGAGCAATGGGTGACGGCGGAGTTCCTCGTGCTTGGCGATTCGCTCATCCAGCACATCCTTGAGGGGGAGGTGGTGATGGAATACACCAAGCCGGTCATCGGTGGTGAAGTGGTGAACGGCTTCGACCCTGCGGTGAAAATGGACGGAAAAGCACTGACGAGCGGCACCATCTCTTTGCAAAGCGAGAGCCACCCGATTCATTTCAGGAAAGTGGAAATTATGGAGCTTAAATGAAGTTGGCAGTTCGACAGTGGGCAGTTGGTAGTCAGTTTGACAGTTTGAAAGTCGTTGCACATCATTTAACAGCGAGCGGTGAGAAACTTATCATTGCTACCACCACTCGGAATTTATGGCTCGGTACTGACTAAACAACTGCTAACTGACTGCCCACTGCCCACTGCCCACTGTCGAACTGCCAACTGAAACTACTGCCAGCTAATCTTATCGCCAACCTTGATGCCGTGCTTTTTGGCGTAGCCGCCAATCACCTCCACCACGTACTTTGCGGGGCCATTGGAAGGGAGCGACTTCTCGTCGAGCGGCTTGGTGTTCTCGTAGATGGTGGTTATGACGTTGTTCTCGTCCACATAAATGATATCGAGCGGTATGTAAGTATTGCGCATCCAAAAGCCCTGCTGTTCGCTTTGTTCAAACAGGAACAACATGCCCTGCTCTTCGGGCATTGCCTTGCGGAACATCAGTCCCTGTATGCGCTCCACATCGGTTTCAGCCTTTTCAATGTCAATCTTGGAGATGGCCTTGCCACCGGATGCGCTCTGGAAATAGAGCTCGCCTTCTTTTTTGAAAACTGGTTCTGGCATGGCTTCGTTGCTGGTAGGTGCATTAGTGCTTTCAGTGGGAGTCGTGGTGGTTGTAGCCACTTCGCTCGTCGGCGGTGGGTAGGAGTTATTGCTGCTCAACAGGTTGCCAATCCAGCTAAAAATGCCGGGCGCTACCATGCTTATCGCTGCAAGCAACATGGTACCGATGATGAGTACCTGCTTCCAGTTTGTGGCTGGTTTCTTTTTTTTCTTCTTGATTGGTGCAGTTGGAGTAGCCTGGGATGAATTTGACATGAGGAATTGATTGTTAAAAATTGTTGGATTGTTTGATTGTCGAATTGCCTGCCTGACGGCAGTCAGGTTGGGGCGCAAATTTCGGCAAAAATATGGGCTATTAAACGGTGGGTGAGTCTTGTGATTGCAGGGAGCCAAAAAAAACTACTTTTGCGCCCCAAAACTCAGTTGAATACTGCTCCCCAAATCCATCCTGCCTGAGGGCAGACAAGCATCTTTACATTCATCATTCAGCATTCACAAAAAATGATTCTTTCCGATATAAAAATACTCGAAGCCATTGCCTCCGGCGACATTGTCATTGAGCCTTATAACCGGGCCTGCCTCGGCACCAATTCGTATGACGTCCACCTCGGCAAGTACCTCGCCAACTACCGGGACGCCGTGCTGGATGCCCGCAAACACAACGAGATAGACCAATTCGAGATACCTGAAGAAGGATTTGTGCTAAAGCCCGGAGTGCTCTACCTCGGCGTTACGCAAGAATACACGGAGACGCACCATGCCGTTCCGTTTTTGGAAGGGAAAAGCAGCGTTGGCCGCCTCGGCATTGACATACACGCCACAGCCGGCAAAGGCGACGTGGGCTTCTGCAACCACTGGACGCTCGAAATCTCCTGTACCCAACCCGTCAGGGTCTATGCCGGGATGCCCATTGGCCAGTTGATTTACTTCTTGGTTGACGGTGAAATCGAGCGTTTTTACAACAAAAAATCAGACGCCAAATATAACACCCGCACCGACCGGCCCGTGGAGAGCATGATGTGGAAAAATCAATTTTGAGGGATGATGGATGAGGTATTTCAGGACAAGTCACATCCCTCATCCCTCATCCCTCATCCCTACTTTATCTCGCCACATCGAGTACAAAATCCCACCACCCAGCACCAGCACGATAATGCTGAGGGAAACCCACTCCGGCAGCACGATATGCAGCGGGTGCAGCACGAGCATCTTCAAGCCAACGAAGGTCAGGATGATGACGAGGCTGTATTTCACGTACAGGAATTTATCGAGCATGGAGGCCAGCACGAAATACAGCGAGCGCAGGCCGAGGATGGCGAATATATTGGATGTAAAGACGATGAACGGGTCTTTGGTAATGGAGAAAATGGCCGGGATGCTGTCGAAGGCGAACATGATGTCTGTCGTTTCCACAACTATAAGGGCCACAAAAAGCGGAGTCATGGCGATGGTCCTTCCTTTCCATTTCACGAAAAAATGCTCCCGCCTTAGGTTCTTGGTGACGGGCAATATTTTGCGAAGCTGCATTACCACGGGGTTGCTTTCTGGATGTATTTCCTCTCCGCCCGTTTTTAGCATTTTGTACGCCGTGTAGAGCAGGATGGCCCCGAAGACGTACATAATCCAATCAAACTTTTCAACAAGGATGGCTCCAGCCCCAATCATTAGCCCTCGAAACACGACAGCCCCGATGATGCCCCAAAACAATACCCGGTGCTGGTATTTCGGCGGTATATGAAAGTAGCCGAAGATGACAGCGATAACGAAAACATTGTCCAAACTGAGCGACAGTTCAACGATATAGCCTGTGAGATAA
Source organism: Saprospiraceae bacterium (assembly GCA_031426435.1). GTDB lineage: Bacteria > Bacteroidota > Bacteroidia > Chitinophagales > Saprospiraceae > UBA6168. The sequence continues at coordinate 3,610 of JANPLH010000024.1, forward strand.
GTCAAAGCCGCATCCCAGCCACTGGAGGGAAGCCCAATTGTATCTCCAATTCCAAACCAATGCCGTTCATAGGCAAAGTAAATGAACACGCTGAACAAGACGGATACCGTGCTCCAGAGCGCCGTCCAACGGAGCGCCTCTTTGGTGTTAATTTTATGAGGGTCCCGATTGAAAACGCCCAAGTCGAGCGCCAAGAAAATGGAAATCAAGCCAAGAAAGCCAATCCAAACGAACATTCAGTTGTATTTTTGTGAAGAAAAGTTGCTGCCTTTTCTGAAAAGCAGCGCAAAGTAAACAAAAAACGATGGGCTGTTGACTGATGGCAGGCTTCCCGGTCACCTTGTTTTTCGACAAAGGCTGGATTAGTGCAGGACAGAAAGGCAAAAAAAAACCCCCCTCCAAAACGTGGAGAGAGGCTATCCCAAAAACCGATTACATCTTTTGTTCATTGGGGCGACAAAGATGGGCCATATTCCGATACCTGCCATTGGGACGGGGAGACAGGTCAAGCCACCATTTGAACTGGTAGCCACGGATAGATTTGTTTCAAGATTTGCTAGCAACACCACCGACTACAAACACTAAAATTTCCTGGAGGGAACAATGGAGGGAAACTGTAAAAAAAAAATGGATGAGAAGCTCGGTTACAATTGGTTGTGAGATGTCTTTTTACTACTAATCGGTTGACAGGATAGTTAACTTTCAAAAAAAACGGTGTTGCTTATTGGTTAGATGTCCTTCCGGCTTCTCATCACGCTCTTGCGTTGTAAAACAGTCCTTTCATGTTCACAGGAATTTTAATAGATTACTAAAAAATCGAGCCAAAAGTAGCGCCTCTTACCGAGAGCACAAAGTATTTGTAAAAAAATAATTTTAGAATCGCTGGCATCAGATAGCGGAGAGGTATTTGGATAAAGGAATAAGGTCAATATATTGAATTGAAAATCAGTCACTTAATGTAAAATTCTGCAAATCTATTCAAACTTCTAATACACTTCAAACCCATCAAACTAAAAACAGGTAACCCCTAAAAACGCAGAACCCCTTCCTGGATAACCCAGAAAGAGGTCTTGCGTGTTCTCAAGGGATTACAAATTGCATCTTAGGCACTGTCAGCTTCGGATTTGACCCGAAGATGTGCTGGCAATACACTTTTCTTATCGGTAAAGGGATGTATTGCAAACCTTGAGCTCGCCCCAAACGGGGGCTTTTGAAATCGGATTGGGAATTTTTTTAGCGCAGCAGGGCTTATGGCCCCACAGTGTTCAATAGTGAATTCTTAGTGCAGTTGTCTCGGCTTCGCTGCTGGGTGAGTAACGGCCTTTATTCGGCCACAGCATGTCAAATTTTACGAGTGTCTAAAGGTGTGTGTGTCTTAAATCGGCCACAAGGTAGGGTTTTTCTCATTTCTTGTATGGTTTAGTGATTTTTTTTTAATACTAATTTCAACAAATATTTATTAGTTAGATAAATATGCGTGAACCCTAAATTTTGGTTAGTTCCTCAAAATTACATATAACTGACTGAAAATCATTACTTTGAATGTCAACAAAGTGTATGGTTTAAAAGTAAAGTCAAAAAACCTAGACAAGCTCTGGCATAGCTTTTGAACTTTTTAATTACAAACTTGTATTTTTGTCAAGTTCAATTTTTTCAAAAATGACTCAAATCCAATTCATCGCTTGTTGTTGTTGCTGTACCATCCGGATAAGGAAGGGCGGCGGAGCATTGCGATGAAATGAGCAATATTCTGTTTTTTGCTGCAAAAGCGCCTTTCCGTGTATTCAGGAAGGCGCTTTTGTTTTTGGCTAAACTAGGAATCAAAAACCTGAAACAAAATAAACTGTAATCCATGACGACCCTGCTTCTTCCATCCGTTTCCGCAGCCGAAAAGACGCTGCAAGTCGGCCAATTAGTCGGCAAGACGCCGCTGTACGAAATCCGAAACGCCTTCCACAAGCCTGGCGTCCGCATCTTCGCCAAGCTGGAATGGCAACAGCTCGGTGGCAGCGTGAAGAGCCGGCCGGCCTTCAACATCATCAAGAATGCCCTTCGGGATGGGCAACTTGGGCAAGGCAAACACCTCCTCGACGCCACCAGCGGCAACACGGGCATTGCCTACGCCGCCATTTGCGCAGCACTCAAAATCCCGCTTACACTCTGCCTACCCGAAAACGCAAGCCCCGAACGCAAGCGCATCCTGCAAGCCCTCGGCGCCAATATCCATTACACTTCCCGCTTCGATGGCACCGACGGCGCACAGCTCGAAGCCAAGCGCCTTTACCGGGAGCAGCCCGACCTATATTTCTACGCCGATCAATACGCCAACGACCACAACTGGCGGGCGCACTACGAAACCACCGCCCCCGAAATCTGGCAACAGACCTGCGGCAAAATCACGCATTTCGTGGCAGGGCTTGGCACCACGGGCACCTTCATGGGCACAGGCCGGGGCCTCAAAAAATTCAACAACGACATCGAACTCGTCGGCCTGCAACCCGACAACCCCATGCATGGCCTCGAAGGTTGGAAACACTTGGAGACCGCCATCGTTCCAAAGATTTACGATGCCAATTTGGCCGACCGCTTTCTTGAAATTGACACACTGGAAGCTTACGATATGGTGCGTTCGCTGGCGCAACAGGAGGGCCTGCTCGTCAGCCCCAGCGCTGCTGCGAACCTGCTGGGAGCCATCCAAGTTGCGGAGCAAATAGAAGAAGGTATCATTGTCACCACCTTCGCCGACAATGCGGAGAAGTATGCGGAGGTGATGGAAAGGATTTTTAACTGAAGAAATATAGGACTCAGATTGAACTGATT
>JANPLH010000025.1:0-15518 GCA_031426435.1 Saprospiraceae bacterium
CATTGACATCCTCGGCCTGCGGGTGGATGAACCCATCACCATGCTCACCGATGTGCTGGTGACTGTCATCTGCTGGTATGCCTATTACAAGCTTGGCAAACCTGAAAAAACCGGCTCTATCCACTGGCTTCTTCGGGGCTATTTCCTGACGATGGGCATGGCCACGCTGCTCGGCGGCCTCATTGGCCACAGTTTTATCTACGCACTGACCATCCACTGGAAGATCCCCGGCTGGTATGTCAGCATGTTCTCTGTGGCGTTTCTGGAACGTGCCGCCATTTTTCATGCCTTTCCGCTCATTCGGCCCAATCTCGCCAAGTTCTTCGCCGTCTTGAACATGGTGGAACTGGCGTTTTTCCTTGTCATTTCTGTCGTCACCATGAATTTTTACTTCGTCTTGGGCCACGCTGCTTATGGTATCCTAATAGTGACGGGCGGGTTTCATGGCTATACCTACTTAAAAACCAAGCACGAGGGCAGCCGCCTGTTCCTTTTAGGGGTGCTTTGGGCGGCCATCGGTGCGGCTTTCTTTGTGAACCAATGGGCGCTGAGCATTTGGTTCAACCACATGGACATTGCACATGTGCTGATGGGCGTTGGGTGCTGGTATTTTTATTTGGGCGGGAAAAAGCTGCTGGAAAAACCACTCGAATGATTTCGGACTTGGGATTTCGGATTTCGGAAGTGGACTGCTTTAAACAAAAAGCATTGCATCTCCGAGAAAGGCAGGAACCCACCATAATCCCAAATCCGAAATTGAATCAGTCTTCAACCTCTAAGATAACCTCATCCTTGATGTGCCGGTTGGCGGCAATGCTGGCGTTCAGTTCAAAGCCTATTTGCAGGATAAGGCAGTTCAGTTGAATCCAAAGCATGAGCACGATAATGGTTCCGATAGAGCCATAGACTTTGTTGTAGGTATTGAAGGAATTCACATAAAACGAAAAGCCGAGTGAGGTGAGGATAGAAAAAATGGTGGCGAGGGTGGCACCGGGGGTTATCCACTTGAACTTCCGTTTGAGTGCGGTGCCGTAGCGGTAAATGAGGGCAATGCCAAAATAGAACAGGCCAAGGATGATCACCCAGCGGAAGATGCCTATGACCGTTTCGGTCACGATGTCCCAATTCATTACTTTCACTAACCAATTGAGCAGCAGGTCGCCGAGGATGATGAGCACCACCGAACAGGCCAACAGGAGGCCGAGCAGGAGCGTCAGGCCAACGGCGATGAGGCGCTTTTTCCAAGCTGGGCGCTTCCTGAAAACCCGAACATGCGTTTTTTCAAAACCCTCCATCATGGCCATCATGCCGTTGGAAGAAAAGTAAATGGCTAAGAAAAAGCCGATGGACAAGAAACTGGAACTCGGTTTCACCAATTCCTTGATGGTGACTTGGAGTTCCTTCCCTGCGTCGGTGGGCATGATGAGGTTAATATAACCGTTGATTTCATGCTCAAATGTCTCGTAAATGGGGAGGTAGGTGGCCACGGTGAACAAGAAGATGATGGCCGGAAACAGTGACAGGAAGAAGCTGAAGGCCATCGCATTTGCCCTCGAAAACAGCGTATTGCGCAGCGACTCAGCGTAAACAAACATGGCCACATCATAAACCGGGACACCCAAAAAACCGATGAAGGAGTGCGTCTTCGACCAATTCAGCACCGCTTGCACCCAAGGGTGCTGCTCGAAAGCGGTGACGATTTGCTGATAGTTGGGTAGGCGCAAGGTTGAATTGTGAACTATAAACGGTGAACTGTGAATTTTGAACTGGGCAAAGTTAGGCATTGCGCCGTTTCAAATGGACAATCCTTACGGAAATGCAAAACCTGCACCTTATACCATATTTTTGCCGTTCTATCGAAAACTGTAGCCGGTAGTGTGCATCAATCGTTCACAGTTCACAGTTTACAATTCACAGTTGAAAAAATTAGACAAACTCCTTATCACGTCCTTCGTCGGGCCATTCATTGTGACCTTCTTCATCGCACTCTTCGTGTTTGTGATGCAGACATTGTGGCTGTACATTGACGAAATAGCGGGCAAGGGCGTAGGTTTCTTCCTGCTCACCGAGTTGGTGGCCTACCTGTCTGTGAGCATGATTCCGCTGTCGCTGCCGGTGGCGGTGCTCATCTCATCGGTGATGGTGCTGGGCAATTTGGCGGAACGTTACGAGCTGTCGAGCATCAAATCGGCAGGGGTGTCGCTGTGGCGTACCATGCGCCCACTAATGGTTTTCACTGGGGGCGTGGCGGTGCTGTCGTTTTTTTGTTCCAATTATTTCATCCCGGTTTCAAACCTGAAATTCAAGAGCCGCCTTTACGACATCCGGCAGCAGAAGCCCGCCCTGAGCTTGGAGGAGAGCTTGTTCAACACCGATTTTCAGGGCTTTTCCATCCGTATCGGCGACAAACTTCCTGACAACAGCACCATCCGGGACGTAATCCTATACGACAACGGCGAGGCTGCCCAAGGCCGCTTGAGCATGGTGGCCGCCGACAGTGGGCGTATGTACGGCTCCGAGGACAACAAGTTCTTCGTGATGCAACTCTTTGAGGGTCAGCAGATTTCGGAGCCAAGGCCCATCACCAAGGCGGGCAAGCGCAACTTCCCGATGATGCGCTCCACCTTCGATTCGTGGACCAAGGTCTTCGACCTCGACCAGTTTGAAATGGACCGCACGGACGAGAACCTCTTCAAGTCGCACCACACCATGTTGAGCAACCGCCAACTGCTGGTGGCCATTGACTCCATTGACCGGGAAATCGTAGAGCGCTCCGGTCGCATGGCAGAGAGCAACAACCGCCATTTTTACTTCCTCAACAAAATTGCGCAGCAAAAAACCAAGGAAAAGCAAGAGCGGGAAGCCGAGGAAAAGCGGGCCAAAGTGGACTCCATGATTCGGGCGAACCCAGACTCAGCCAAGCTAAAGGAAGCACTTAAAAATGTTGGGCTTACTGCAAAGGACAACGAATATTTGGCGAAAGCTAAAGTGCAAGAGCCTGCACCTCCTGCCAAACTCGAACCCACGGCACAGGATTCCGCCAATATTGCGAAGCTGAAAGCATTAACGACACCTTCGGATACGCCGCCCACAACTGCAAAAGATTCGGTTGGCCAGGCAAAGGCCCAGCCCCAAAAGCAACCAGCTGCTGCACCAAAACCAAAGACCCCGAAGCAGCCAGTCATCAACAGGAAGCAGCTACCCACCGCCAAACAGGATTCCACGGGCAAGCGACCCGACCCGCTGAAAAAGCCAGAAGAAGTAGGTTATAAACAACAGCTCGACAAGCCGTTGAATCAGTACAACTCAATCCTCGAAACCTTTGAGCTTGACAAGCAAAAAGAGCTTTTGGAAAAGGCCCGCAATCCCATCAGCGTCATACAGGACCAAGCTGAGACCACGCTTCGCTCCATGCAAAAGACCAAGGAATCAAGGGTGAAGCACGTCTTTGAGTTCCATTCCAAGTTCAGTTTGGCCATGGCCTGCCTCATCTTCCTCTTCGTGGGCGCACCGATGGGCGCCATCGTGCGCAAGGGCGGGTTCGGTTGGCCGCTGCTTATCTCCATCGTGTTCTTCATGCTGTTCATCGTCATCAGCATTTTCAGCAAAAACATTGCGGAGCGCTTCGTCATCCATGCCATCACCGCCGCCTGGATGAACTGCCTCGTGGTGTTCCCGATGGGCCTTGCGCTCACCTATTGGGCCATGCGGGACATGGGCTGGTCGCAGATCGTGGAGCAGTTGAGTTTGAGGCGGTTTTGGAAGCGAAAGACTTAGTGCTTAAGCAATCTTCCTGTCATCTCCTTTCCATTCATCCTCGCAGAATAAAAATACACTCCCGCTGCCAAGTCCGCTGACCCAAATGGCAGGTCCAATTCGCCTGGTTCGGCCAGTTCTGATATGGTTTGGAATATGAGTTTTCCAATGGAAGAAAACACTCGAATTTCCAGCGTGCCTGCTTTTGCCAATTCAAAATGCAGCAGCGTCTCCATGGTAAAAGGATTTGGCTTCGCAAAATGCTGCTCCACTATGGCATTGTCCGTGGGGATGCTATCCACCACTTCTTCCACGACTGTACCGCTGCCCTCTTTGAAGCTAAGTGATTGATTTACAGGCACATCGTAGATAGCCTCGGTGATGCCTGTGAGCCAAGTGAAGCGGATCTCGTCAATAACTGCTACGTCTCCAACGCCGAAATGGACGGGCTTGATGCTGCCGCCAAAGATAGCTGCCCCGTGGTGGTAGCGGTGCAGCCAGCGTTCGCCCATGCGGATTTTCACGGTCGTGCCGAAGGCGTCCCGGTTGGATGTGGTGCCTTCCAGTTTTATTTGAAGCCAGTTCCTATCGGTACCTTGTTCGCCGTTCAGGGTCGTGTTTTGGAAGAAATAGCAGCCCTCGGTCATGTTTGCCACCACCATGTCCAAGTCACCGTCCATATCGTAGTCGAAAGCCTCCAAGCCCTTGCTTTTGGCACTGCCCACAAAGCCGGAGGCTTGGGATACATCCTCAAAGTGCATATCTTCTTCCAATAGCATATTTTTAAACAGGAAATTATCTATATCCGGCTGTACCACGCCATATAAATCATCAATAGGGCCATTAACGGCGGCTAAATCTTCGTCGCCATCGTGGTCATAATCCAGAAAAGTGGTGCCCCAGCCCCAGCCAGTATTTTCCACACCATATTCCTTGGCTTTATTCTCATATCGCCTATTGCCTTTATCAATAAATAAAGGATTGGGCAGGTGGTTGTAAATATTGGTGATATAGATGTCAAAACGCCCGTCGTTGTTGCAATCTCCGATGGCCGTGCCCATGCTGGCTCCCTTATCGGCGAGGCGATATGCGAGGGCAGATTCGTTGTATTTTTGGCCACTCCTATTCTCAAAAAACTCATTGGCTTGTGTATCGTTCATGCAATATAAATCAAGGATATTGTCCTTGCCAGCATCTAATGCTACTGCCGACCATGTTATCGCATTCTCTGCCCCTTTTAATCCAGTTAATTCAGTTATATCTGTAAATGTTCCATCGCCATTATTTTGGTACATGAAATTTTCATTGTTCAATACCGAAACATATAAATCTAGGTCACCGTCCCGGTCGTGGTCCCACCAGAGGCCAGAAGAAGAGTAGCAGACATTGCAGCCCTCGACGCCCGCCGCTGCTGTAACGTCCGTAAAGGTGCCGTCGCCGTTGTTGTGGTAGAGCTGGTCAAGGCGGCTGTTGGCGAGGAAAAGGTCGGGGTAGCCGTCGTTGTCGTAATCGCCCCAAGAGGCGCCCATTTTCTCGCCCCGCTCGGCTTTCAGACCCTCATTGATGTACTGAATGCCGAAGCCTGCTTCCATGGTTACATCCGTAAACGTGACACCTGCTCCCGAGGGTTCACCATTGTTCCGCATCAAATGGTTCCAAGTCGTTTGATCGTTTGGGTTAAAGTTCTTGATGCCCGTGAAGAAGATGTCGAGGTCGCCATCCCGGTCATAGTCGGCCACCGCCACGCCGTTAGTATTGGCGATTTGGGCGAGGTTCGCTTCGGCTTCCATGCGGGTAAAGGTTTGGGCGTCAGCGTTTTGGAACAAAGAAAGGATAAAAACCAAGTGTATAGTTCTTTTCATGGATGATGATTTTAACAGCAAAAAGGAAGGCAAAGAGGTGACACCTTTCAATAAAATGTCACCTCGAAGCCTTGATAAAGGCGAAGATTTAAGGTTTTGGTTTCGGGTTTCATTCCTCATCCTTCATCCCTCATCCCTAATTATACCCCGGATTCTGTACATACAGTCCCCGGCTAATTGTAATCTGCTGCTGTGGGATGGCCAAATACTCATCCCGGCCAGCCGTGAAATGCGCATCAATCAAGTAGTCACGCCTTGCTTTTTCAGAAGCAAAATAATCGTTCATTGTCTTTTCAGCAATGCCCCAGCGGACGAGGTCGAAGAAGCGCTTCGACTCGAAGGCCAGCTCCATGCGGCGCTCCCAGCGCAGCTTTTCACGGGCTTCATCTTGGCTGCCGAGGCTGGCATAAGTGCCCACGCTCCATTTGCCCGTAGGGCTGCCATCGGCAAATACAAGGCGGCTAGTGCTGGCGGCGGCCCGCTCCCGAATGCCATTGATGATGGGCAATGCCTCGCCTATCCGGTTCAACTCGATGAGCGCCTCGGCCTTCATCAGCAGCAGGTCGCCGTAGCGGATTTGGTCGGTATTGCGGCTGATACTAAAGAACGCCTGATACTGGCGAAAAGCAGGGGAGGTTGGCAATTCTTGGTCTTTCATGCCCAATTTATAGCCATACACGCCCGGCACCCTTGAGTAGGTTTCGTCGTAGATGCGGTTTGGGTCGTACTTGAACGGCATGCCAATGATGCCGAGCGTATGGGCAATACGAGGGTCTATGTTGTTGGCCTGTACATCGGCCACGGTCTCGATTTGTGGGCCTTCGTCGAAACTGTCGAACAGCGGCAGGCCGTTGGCGTCCGTCTTGAAGGCATTGGCCAAGTTCTGTGAACCGTGGTTGAAGGAGCAACAGCCGTAGCCTGGGCCGAGCGACGAGGTCAATCCCGTGGAGAAGTTGCCTCGGCCTTCGTTGGAGCCGTCGTCAATGGAGCGCATGATGGCCCAGACGGACTCTGTGCCGCTCTCGAATTCCCACAGGAAGTTCTTGGCAACATCATCGTGGAGGCCATATTCTCCCGTGCCTTCGATGGCGGTTATCAGGTCAACAACCTCCGTCAACTCCGACTGGGTGATGCTCACCACTTGGTGGTTATCGTCCTGCACATATGCTTTGTGGAGCAGCACTTTGGCGAGATAGGCACGGGCGGCGTTTTTCGTTGGGCGGCCTTCGTCAGCCTGCGTGTCGGGTAAGGTCGCCACGCCTGCACGGAACTCGTCGGCGATATACGCCCAGCCTTCTTGGTCGGTTTTCTCCCGGTTGCCCACATTGATGATGTCCGGTTTCGCAATATTCTCGTCAATATAGACCGGGTACTTGTAAAGCACTTTCAATATAAACTCATAGTGGCCACGAATAAAGCGCATTTCAGCTAAACGCTGCGCCTTGCTCACGCCCGCTTTAGCAGAGTATTCGGCTTCATCAAGCGCATTGATGCGCCTAATGGCCTCGTTTGCCCGGGAAATGCCAGCATAAATGTAGGTCCACATTAGGTTGGCATTGCCGTTGGCGGGTGTGTTCAAAGTGAACACCTCCACCATGTGGCTGTCGAACTGGTCGCCAATGGAGCCGCCGCCCTTGTAGGCGTCGTCGGAGCGCACGCTGCCATATACCCACATGTCCTCGTATTGGTGGGCCAAAAGACCATCGTTGCCGAGGGAAGCATACGCGGCAATCACCAGTTTTTCGGCATTTTCGACTGTGCTCAAATCCAAATCTGATACGACGCCGGTGGGTGTTACTTCCAGGAAATCCTTTTTGCAACTGGTGGTGAAGACGATGGCCAAGGCGACCGTCATCAGCGTTTTTATATGGAAAAACCTTTTCATTTTTTACGTTTTATTTAATTAAAACAAGATGATTTTTTGCCTGCGGCAATTGGGTTATATGACACGATTCATTTTTTATTAAACATATATTCACGCAGTAAGCATAGCTTTTTTGGCATTATCTTTTTTGTGAAAAAAATTAATTGCCCTATGTTTTCTATGAATTTATGTGTTTAAAAAAAGCTTATCATGCGCTAACCATAATTGCGAAGCAATTGATTAAAATCCAACATTCGCACCAATGGACAACCGCAGTGGTTTTGGGTATATACCCGACACCCTGTTCTCCACCGACCAGCCCGTTTGTGGGTACTGGTTGGAGCCTTTGCGGTCCACAATCCAGCCGAGATTTTCGCCTGTGACGTAGATGCGCAGGTTGGATACGCCTTTCAGCTTGACTGATTTTGGCAGGGTGTAGCCAATGGTCGCCTGCCGGAAGGCGAAGAAACTGCCGTTGCGCACGTTGTAGTCCAAGGAGAAGCCAAATGGGCGGTTGGTATTGCTCACGGCAGGGATATAGCTGCCAGTATTGGTTGGCGACCAAGCGTCAAGCTGTGCAACACCACCATTCTCGCCATTGTCGAGGGAGCCAAGTTCCATGCGGAAAACATCAGGGGTGACCTTGCGGCCCAGTGCGCCCCAGGTATAGAGGCTAAAGTCAAAAGCCTTGTAGTTCACTTGAAAATTTACGCCGAACTCCACCTTTGGAACACCATTGGCACCGCCGTATTCTTGGTCCAGGGCATCAATTTTACCATTGCCATCAAGGTCTTTGTAGCGCAGTGCACCAATCCTTTTGCCCGTTTGGTCAGCATGGGCGTCCACTTCTGACTGGTTTTGGAAAATGCCGTCCGTGCGGTAGCCAAAGAGTGCATTCGGCGCTTGGCCGATGATGTTCTGCTCGGCGTTGCCGGGGTAGCTCGACCACAAGTCTTCTGGCAAACCAGTAATGGCGGATTCGTAACGAGAAAAAATTGCGCCCACTGAATAGGTAAACTCACGGCTCTGTTTTATCGGACTATTGTATTGCAGTGAAAGCTCCCAGCCCTTGGTTTCCATATCAGCACCGTTTACCCACTGGCGGGCGCCATCGCCCACCGCTGCAATTTGTATTGGCTGGATGAGGATGTCCTCGGTCTGCCGCTTAAACACCTCCAAGGAACCTTCGATAACGCTTTCCCAAAGGCCGAAGTCAAGGCCCAAGTTCGTTTCAGTGGTGGTTTCCCATTTCAGTTCATCGTTGCCTGTTTGCGTAGCAAGGAAGCCAGAAGGTAGGATACCGGAGTCGTTGTTGCCGATGTCATAAGAAGTGGCGGCGTCTGGGCAAGGTGTTTGGGCGCAGCCCCCATCCCAAGGAAGGATGTTGGAGGAAGGTGCGTACACCGCACGGTAGAGGCCGAAACGGGCATCATTCAAGATGTCCTGATTGCCTGTTTGTCCCCAAGCGGCACGTACCTTTAAGTTGCTGATGATGTCGCTGTTCTTCAAAAAGTCTTCCTGGCTCACCCTCCAGCCGAGCGATGCGGCGGGGAACACAGCGAACTGGTTCTTGGTGCCAAAGCGGCTGGAGCCGTCCCGGCGAATAGTGGCAGAGGCGAGGTATTTGCCGTCAAAGCCGTAGTTGATTTTTCCAAAATAAGAAAACAGTGCGAAGCCCGTGCTGGCCCCCGACGAGGTGCGCTCGCCCGATGCTGCGCTCAATTGCAGGTACTCAGCGGTCTCCAATGCAAAGTCCTTCCCAGTAGCAGAGAAGATATTGATTTGGTTCTTCACGGCCTCGGTGCCAGCGAGGGCAGTGAGTTCGTGCTGGCCAAACTTTTTGGTGTAGGTCAAGGTGTTGTTGAACACCCAGTTGGTCAGGTGAGATTGCCGGAGGGTCAGCTCCGCAACGTTGTTTGCCAAAAATCCACGTGAATAGGTACGGAAGATGTCTTTTGAGTTCAGGCCATCGTAGTCCACACCGAAGTTGGTGCGGAAGTTCAAGCCTTCCAGCAGCTTCACCTCTGCGTATACGTTGCCGAACACCTTCACGTTCTTGATGTAGTCGTCCCGGTTGTCGTTGGTGAGTGCCACGGGGTTGTCCCGGTCAGAGAAGCCACCGCCCGGAGGACCGGAAAACCTGCCGTCCTCGGTGCGCACGGGCAAGATGGACTTGTAGCGGTACGGGCCAGCGGCTGGTACGCCACCGAAGCCGTTGTCCATCCAAAGGCGGTTGCCACGGTTCACGTTCAGGTTTTGGCCCACGGTTACCCGGCTATTGAGGAAATTGTAATTGGAGTTGATGCGAAGGCCCATGCGCTTGTAGCCAGTGCCAATCACGACGCCAGTTTGGTCAAAATAGTTTGCCCCAAAATGCACACCGCCACGGTCGGTTCCTTGTGAAAAGGAAAGGTCGTAGTTCTGCGTTGAGCCACGTTGTGAAATCTCGTCCCAGTAGTTCGTTCCTTCTTCGATATTGCCGCCGTAAACGCTGTTCGGGTGCCCAGCGGGGCGCAATTGGTCGCCCTCGTCAAGCCATTCCGGGTAGTTGATTTTGTCCAAAACCGGAACCCCTGTGCCCTGAATGCCAGCACCCAAGCTTGGGTCGAGGTGCCATTCATAGGTGTAAACCCCCGTGGCGTTTGGGTCAGAGCCATCGTTTACGGCGCCTTGCCATTCAATGGTTGCCCGCTCCTTGCTGTTGGTCAGGTCGTCAAAATCCCGCCAGCTATCAACGCTAGTTCGAACGTTCAATTCAACCCGGCCCTTTCCTTTTGTAGGTTGTTTGGTGGTAATGATAACCACCCCATTGCTCGCCCTCGCCCCGTAAATGGATGCCGAAGAAGCATCCTTCAACACCTGCACCGAGGCGATGTCGTCAGGGTTCAGCCAGGACATGCCCCAGTTTTGCGGCACGTCCGAGCCGTTTTCGTTGGTGATATAGGTCTGAATGGGCACCCCGTCCACGATATAGAGCGGGTCGCTCAATTTGCCGAGCGTGCTCGTACCCCGCACCCTGATGCGGGCACCCTGTCCGGGGTCACCACTCAGATCCACGTTCACGCCAGCTACCCTGCCTTGCATGGATTCCAGGATATTGGAATTGGCATTGGAGCTAACGTCTTCCAAATCCATGACTGCTACGGCACCGAGCACGTCTCTCTTGCGTTCTACAGCGTAGCCAGTTACGACTACCGCCTCCAGGATTGCCCCGCCAGAAAGCTTTACATCCACCTTGTTCAGGCCGACGATGCTGACCGTTTGGGACGAGTAGCCCGTAAACGAGATTTCGAGGGACGAAACGCCTTCTTCCACCCGAAGGGAGAATGAGCCGTCCACGTCCGTCACCGTGCCAAGACCTGTGCCTGTGGCCAAGATGTTCGCTCCGATGAGCGGTTCACCGGAGTCTGCGTCCGTCACTGTACCTGAGATGGTGCGTTGGGCTATGGCCAACTGCGCCGAAAGGAACAGTACGAAAAGCGAGAGTAATTTCAATTTCATGATGAAAAAGATTTAGGTTAAAACAAAATAATTGTGTTAGTAAATCATTGATTTCTTTGGTGAAAAAAGTGGTTTTGAACTTAATTTTAGAACATGGCAATGCCAAGATGTACTTTGTACATGATGCATGATTTATTATGCCTTATTCTGGATTAAAACTTATTGAATGAGTTAATTCGCTATGGTAAAAATCTTGTCAATGCTGGTTTTTTTATTTTTTTAAACACTACCTGTCCCGATGAGTCGGGATAGGCACATAGGAATCATAGTTTTCTTTAATCAATTTTTTTTGAAAAAATTGATTAAAACCTATGTGGTCTATGTGTCTATCCCGACTCATCGGGACAGGTAGTGTTTAAAAAAATAAAATCAAAGTGTTGATTAATAATCACTTCCAAATGCTCTTCAACTGGTGCGCCTTGCCACCTACCAATGTCACTTTTCCACCTTCGGAAAACAGCTTCGCCTGCGTAAAAACCTCCGTTGGAAAAAAGATTTCCGTCATCACCGTCGAGCCGCCATCAGCGAAAAGCTCGGCACTGGCCACATCGAAGAAGAGGTGCATGATGAGTTTGTTGCCTTCCGCAAAACGTGGGGCAGTGCTTATATTAGAAGCAAAGGTTTTTGAAAAAGAGGCATCGCCGGACTTGCTGCGGTCACTGAAAAACTGCTTCAATTTAGCATCGTACCCAATGCGGTAGGTCTCGCCCTTGGCATTGGAAAGTTCCACGCCTACCTGACCAGCCGCATCTTTTGGCAGTTCAAATTCAAGATCCATTTCAGACAAAGTCGTTGGCGCACCCAGCTTGGCCGTTAGGTCAACAGGTGCAGAAAGCTCCATTTTGCTGAGGTCAACAGATTTCGTGCGCAGGGCTTGCTGCTCTTGCACAGGCTCGGCCACGAGGTAGTAGCCCTTGGCATTTTTGGACAATGACATGGAGCGGACCAGCGTCATGGCATTGCGCCAAAGTCCCGTCGGTACTTGGTTGGCGTACTCCCAGTTGCTCATCCAGCCGATGAGCAGGCGGCGGCCATCCGGCGCATCCGACCAGGTGACGGCGGCGTAGTTGTCCTTGCCCCAGTCCATCCAAGCGCCAGTGCCGAGGGGCACTTGCTCCGCAAATTTAGGGTCGAGCTTGAAGGTCTTGCCATCGAAATCACCCACGAAATATTGGCCTACCGAGCCGCCATTCGGCCCGCCCGGGTTGATGTTGACGATGAGCACCCACTTGGTCTCGCCTGTGCCGTCCACTTTCATAGGGAAGAGGTCGGGGCATTCCCAAACACCGCCGTGGCCACCGTAGGTCTTGCCGAACTCACTGAGTTTCGTCCATTTTTTCAGGTCGGGCGCTGCCCAAAACTCGATATGGTCGCCCACGGCCAGCGTCACCACCCATTGCCTGGTGGCTTCGTGCCAAATGAGCTTTGGGTCACGGATGTCCCTAACGCCACCCGGGTTGGGCATGACGGGGTTGCCTTCGTACATCTTCCAGCTGCGGCCCCGGTCGTTGCTGAAGGCAAGGCCCTGCGACTCGTGGCTATTGGTACCATCCTTCTCCCGTTTCATGTCGTGGAGGGTGAACATGGCCACAAGTGGTGGTTGCCCGTTTTGGCCAAAACCCGTGGTATTCTTGGTGTCTACCACTGCGGAGCCGCTGAAAATATAACCCAATGAATCAGGGTAGAGGGCAATGGGCAGGTTCTCCCAATGCACCAAATCCGTGCTTACTGCATGGCCCCAGTGCATTGGCCCCCAGACCGTGGAGTCGGGGTAGTGCTGGTAGAACAGGTGGTACTCTCCATCGAAATAGACCATTCCGTTGGGGTCGTTCGTCCAGCCGATGGGCGGGGAGTGGTGGAACTGCGGGCGATGCTGCTCCGTGTAGGTCGCCTCCGTTGCAGGTGCGGGTGCCTCGGCTGATTGGGTAGGCTCGTTTCCGCCGCAGGCGGCGAAAAGCATACTACAAATGGCCAACAAAAAACAAGTGTTCGATTTGTAAAAAATAGGCATAATCAACTGTTTGTCAATATTTTAGATTGTAAAATGGCATCAATTTCCGCCTCGCTCATAAGGGCTGTGCCGCCAGGCTTAGTAGCGGCCAGTGCCCCCATTGCGCAAGCAAAACGGAGGCATTCGGCGGCATTTTCATTTATGAGCAACTTGCTCAGGAAGGCTGCCAAAAAAGCATCGCCACTGCCGATTGTATCCTTCACCGTCACGTGAAAACTAGCCTGTTCGTAAAATCCGGACTCGTCCAGGCAGACGGCACCATTGGCCCCTTTGGTCACGATGATTGCTTCCAGCCTGAATTTTTCCTTCAAAAAGGACATCTGCAACTGCTCGCCTTCCAATTGCGACCAAAAGCCGCTGATGAGGTGGAGTTCCTCATCGTTCATTTTCACGAGGTCGGCCTTTTGCAGTAGTTCTTCGAGCAGGTTTTTGCTGTAAAACGGAGTACGGAGGTTCACATCGAGCACCCGAAGCGGGGCGATGTCGAGGAGTTCGAGCAGGGTGCGTTTGGTGCGCTCGTTGCGGCAAGCAAGGCTGCCAAAAACGAGTGCATCGGCCTCCTTCACCGTGTCCGTCATCTCGGTGACGGGGTGTATGAAGTCCCAAGCTGCAGGCTGAACGATGTCGTAGGTAGGCGAGCCTTTTTCGTCCAAAACGACGTTGACGATGCCCGTTGGGAAGGTTTCGTCGGTCTGCACGAGGCGGGTGGAGATGCCTTTTTCATCCAAAAAAGCGAGCAGCTCGCTGCCCAGCGAGTCATGCCCGATGCGGCTTATCATGTGTGACCTCATGCCGAGTTGGTTGGCATGGAAGGCGACGTTCATGGGTGCCCCGCCAGCTATTTTGCCGGAAGGCAGGAGGTCCCAAAGAACTTCGCCAAAGCAGATGATGGTGGGTTTGGACATGGTGTTAGAAATTGGGAAATTGGGAAATTAGGAAATTGGTGGGGCGCAGTAGGCCAGCCTTTTCCCAGTTCTCAATTTCACTGCCTTCGGCAGTCAAAAAAATTTCAGGGAGAAAAAGCAGTCGGGAAATGCTTCCCGACTGTCCGTTACTCTCACTAACTAAATGTTGTATGAAACTTATTTTTTCCGGGATTACTTTATCAACTGTTTCTCCAAATCCTCCAGCGAGACGCCCTTCGTTTCGGGCATCATCCACCAGACCCATAGGAGTTGGAACACCATCATTACAGCGAAAAAAGCGAAACTGGGCGCTTGGCCGAATTTGCCGGCAAACCAAGGGAAGTTGCCCGCAATGACGGCGGCGAATACCCAGTGGGTGCTGCTGCCGAGCGAGTTGCCCCAAGAGCGGACGTTGTTCGGAAATATTTCGGAGATGAACACCCAGATGACAGCGCCTTGCCCGATGGCATGTGCAGCAATGAAGAAGAAGAGCAGCCCCGGCACCATCACGCTGCCCTTTGCAGCGCCTGAATAGAACAGCCAAGCCACCAGCGAAAGGGAAATGATATAGCCAAATGACCCCACGTACATCAAAAACTTCCGGCCCATCCGGTCAATCATGGCCAAGCCGAGCATGGTGAAAACGAGGTTGACCACCCCAATGCCCACTGATGACAACAAGGCTGAACTGGCCGCCATTCCTGCATCTTCGAAGATGCGGGGGGCGTAGTAAATGACAGCGTTGATGCCGCTCACTTGGTTGAAAAAGGCGATAAGGAACGCTAAAATGATGGGCAAACGGTAGCGCCCGGATAAGAATTCCTTGAGGTTTGATTCCCGCACCTCTCCGTGTTGGCTCTCAACGATTTCTTTCAATGAACTTTCTGCTGTTGCAGGATTGACAATTTTCAGGATTCGAAGTGCCTCCTCGGTGTTGCCACGTTTCACCACCAACCAACGTGGGCTTTCTGGCACGTATGGCAATAGGATGGTAAACAACAGCGATGGAATTGCCACCACGCCTAGCATCCAGCGCCAATCGTTGGTGCCGTCCGTTCCAATGAGCCAGTTGGATAAATAGGCGATGAGGATGCCTAACACGATGTTGAACTGGAACATGGCGGTGAGTTGCCCCCGATTTTCCCTCGGCGAAATCTCGGCTATGTACATGGGTGCCACCACCGATGAAGCACCGATGGCCAAACCGCCCAAAAAGCGAAAGACCATCAAGGCACCTACCCCCGGCGCAAGGGCGCAGCCCACGGCAGAAATCAGGTAAAGCAAGGCGACCCAAGTCAATGTCTTTTTCCTTCCAAATTTTTCGGCAGGTATCCCCCCGAATATCGCACCGACGATGGTGCCATATAATGCCATAGCGACTACTTGTCCTATCATGGCATCGCTCAGGCCCCATAGCGCCTGAATGGTTTTCTCGCAGCCAGAGATGACCGCCGTGTCGAGGCCGAACAAGAAGCCGCCCAATGCGACCGTAACAGACCAAAAAATGACTTTACCGTGGTTCATGTTTGTGTTTTGATGCGGCAAACTTATTGGCAGCAACAGGGCGGGAACTTCACGATTTTCCCAAAATCATCTTCAAGATTGTTGCAAACAGGTTT
>JANPLH010000026.1:0-9565 GCA_031426435.1 Saprospiraceae bacterium
GAATTTCCAAACTACTAAGCCTACCGCACCAAATTCACATCCCCCTTCAGCAATTCCACACTTCCGTCAATCAGTTCGACCTCCGCAAACCAGACAAAAACTGCCGAGTTCATTGGCGTATCACGGTGGTTGCCGTCCCAACCATAAATGGGGTTGTTCGGCTCAAAATCATAGTATTGATAAACTGTTTCTCCCCATCGGTCGAAAACCAGGAAGCTGCGGATTTTTTGAATGCTGTTGCCTCCGGCAAAAATCATGAACACATCGTTGGTGCCGTCGCCGTTGGGCGAAAAAGCATTTGGGACGTAAATTTTGACCTCCTTTTTCACGAAAACGGTGATGTTGGACTCAGCAGTGCAGCCGTCCTTGCTCGTGATTTTCACAAAATAATCCGTTTGCTGCCACGGCTTCGCAATGGGTGATAGGCAATCCAAACAGCTGAGGGTCGAATCAGATTTCCATTCTATCAAGGCTATTTCCGCCTCCGGCAAATTGGTCAATGCGACCAATTGATAACCATCTCCAAGGTTGATGATGGTGTCGGTGCCGAGCGTGACCAGCGCTTCAGGTGGTTCGGGCAAGTAGGTCTCGCCTGTCAGCTCGCAGCCATTGGCATCTTGCACCACAAGGTCATATGTGCCGGGGGCTACGCCCAAAACGGAGGCTTGGCTGCCAAAACTCGCACCGCCATTCACCGAATACTGGAAGGGCGGTGTGCCCCCCGCCATGTCCACAAACGAAATACTGCCGACTGCTGAAAGGCAGGTCGGAACAACAATTTCGACTTCGAAATCAGCAAAAATGACTTCCGTCACGGTCACTTCGTCAGTTGCCGTGCAGCCAGTCAATGCGTTGGTGACGGTCAGCAAATAGGTGCCGGGAGCGTTCACGGTGGGCGTCAAGCCATTTGCGCCAGCAACCAAAGTCCCGTTGGTAGTCGTCCAGGTGGCGAGCCAGTTGCCCGTCGGCAAATCGGTGCTGCCAGTGAGGCCGCCTTGTGTCTCATTGCAGTTCAGTTCCAAGCCTTGGCCAGCCTCGGCCAGCGGGTTGTCCACGTCCTCTATCACAAAGGTTTGATGGCTGCCTTCGCATCCATTCTCTGTATTTGTTATGGTCAAAGTATAATTGCCGGGCTGGTCAACGGTCGTTTGAAGCGCATCCTGCGGGCCTGTAAAATTGCCGACTACTGTTGTCCACGCATACACAAACTGGCTGCCCGTAGGCCCATTGCCAATGAGCGTGGCCGTTTGTTCCAAGCAGGTAAGCGAGCTTGACGGCACTATGCTCACCATCGGTTCGATCTGGTTCACCTGAATGTTCACCTGCGAGGTGGCTGTGCAGCCGTTTGCGCTATTGGTAACGGTCAAAAGGTAATTGCCGCCAGCATTCACGACGGGTGCCAGTGAAGTAGCACCAGAGACGATGTTGCCGCCGCTCGTTGTCCACAAATAGCCAAATCCCGCACCTTGCGAAGCCGTGCCATTGAGTGAAAGTGTCGGGTTGTCGCAGGTCAAAGTAGCGGTCGGACCTGCATTGGCGTTAGGAGCGGCCAAGTCTTCCAGCACCTGTACTTGGGCGGTATTGGTACAGCCCGTTGCGCTGTTGGTGACGGTGAGCAGGTAAGCTCCCGGCTCATTTACCGAAGGTGAAACAGTAGTCGCTCCACCTGAAATATTGCCGTTGGTCGTCGTCCAATTATAGCCAAAACCCGCACCAGTGCTGCTTCCGGTGCCGTTCAGGTTGATGCTCTGCGTGGTACAGGTCAGCGGGCCGGGGGTGGCAGCAGCGGCATTGGGTAGAGTTGTGTTTTCAGTGACGGTTACGGCGTTGGTTGCTTCGCAACCATTGTCCGAATTCGTGATTTGGAGGGTATAAACACCGGGGTCGGTGATGAGCGGTGTAAGCGTAGTTGCTCCGTTGGAAATGGTGCCGTTCACCGTCGTCCACTGGTAGCTGAAATTGGGTCCTGTTGAAGAGCCGTTACCGTTCAGCATTAGTTGCGTGGTGGTGCAGGTAAGCAAGCCCGCTGGCCCGGTGTTGACCGTGGGCGGTTGGTTGTCTATGGTCACCGTCACGCTCGAAATCGTGGTGCAGTTGCTGGCAGTGTTGGTGACAGTAAGCAGGTAAGTGCCGGGGGCCGTCACGGTCGGCGTCAGGGTTGTTTGGCTTCCTTGGAACTGGCCATTGGTGGTAGTCCATTGGTAGGCAAGGCCAGCACCCTGACTGGATGCACTGCCATCCAACTGAACGCTGTTTACAAGGCAGGTCAGCTCGTCTGCCGCACCAGCATTGGCGATGGGCAGGCTTGCATCCTGTGCGATAACGACCGAGGCTTCTTCGGTGCAGCCGTTTGCACCATTTGTTACTGTTAGTATGTAAGTGCCGGGCGCATTGATGGTTGGTGTCGCAGACGTTTGCCCCGAAAGAATATTGCCGTTAAGGGTCGTCCAGTTGTAGCTGACTGCGCCCGTTGCGGTGCCGCTGCCGTTCAATGTCAACTGGTTCATGGTGCAAGACAAAACACCGGGGCTACCTGCATCGGCTGTGGGCGGGGCCACGTTCTCAGTGACGGTGATGGAGGCCGTGGAGGTGCAGCCGTTCTGCGAATCGGAAACCGTTAGGACGTAAATGCCAGGGTCATTTACCGTTGGAGCCAAGGTATTTTCTCCAGCAGAAATGTTCCCGTTGGCGGTAGTCCAGAGATAGCTGAACTGGCTGCCTTGGTCGGCGGTGGCGCTGAGGTTGGCCTCGGTAAAGTCGCAGGTCAATTGTACACTTGGCCCTGGGCTGACCATTGGAAAATTGCCGTTCTGTGAGACGGCCACAGTCGCCACATTGCTGCAGCCGTTGGTCAAGTCTTCAACCGTCAACAGGTAGTTGCCAGGCGCATTTACCAGTGGCGAAAGTCCCGTTTCTCCACTGACGATAAAGCCATCGGTGGTCGTCCAAAGGTAGGTGAAGTTGGCACCTTGGCTGGAGCCGCTACCGTTCAGGTTGAGGCTTGTGACGGTGCAGTTCAGTTGCCCCGCAGGGCCAGTGCTGGCCACGGGTAGTGCCACGTTTTCAGTGACCGTTACTTGCGTCGTGTCGGCGCAGTGGCTGTCCAAGTCGTTGATTATCAAGGTGTAAACACCTGGGTTGTTGATTTGTGGGTTCAACGTCGTTGCGCCATTGACGATGTTGCCACCTTGCGAAGCCGTCCAGTTGATTTGGCTGTTGTTGCCAAATGTTGAGTTGGATGCGTTCAGTATTTGCGAATTCACATCGCAGGTGAGCGTGGCTGGTGCGGCTACCGCCGCAACGGGTGTATTGAAATTTGCGGCGACCGTCATGCTGGCCGTGCTGGTGCATTGCGAAGCGGTATTGGTGATGGTCAAAAGGTAGGTGCCGGGTGCGTCCACATTGGGCGTCAGCGTGGTTTCGCCGTTGGCAAAATGGCCGTTTGTGGTGCTCCAAACAAAGGTGAACCCATTGCCCGACGACGAGTTGGAGGCATTCAGCGTCGCCGTGGCCGTGGTGCAGTTGAGCGTTGCTGCTGGCACAATATTGACTGTGGGCAAGCTGTTGTTTTGCAGAACAACCACGGAATCCATTGCGGAGCAACCATTGGCGGCGTTTAACACGGTGATGAAATAGGTACCTGCCGAATTGACCGTAGGTGTAAGGGTCGTTGTTCCATTACCAAGCTGCCCATTGGTCGTCGTCCATTGGTAACTGATGCCACTGCCAGTGGCCGAGCCGTTGCCGTCAAGCGTTGCTGTGGTGGATTGGCAATTGAGCGATGGCGCAGGTCCAGCTTCTGCAGCCGGTGGCGTCAGGTTGTTCGTCACCTGCACCGACGAAACGGCAGTGCATCCATTGGGCTGTGTGACTGTGAGTGTGTAAGTACCCACTGCGCCAATAAGCGGTGTCAAGGTTGTCCCCCCATTTACAATAGTGCCTCCGACGGTCGTCCATGCGTAGGTCAGGTTGGTGCCGTTGGCAGTGGCGCTGAGTGTGGTCTGGTTGGTGGAGCAGGTCAGTTGGCTCGGCGGGGCAATGCTAATGGTCGGCAAGCTGTTGTCGCCCGTGACCTGTGCACTGGCCGTTGCGGAGCAACCATTGCTACTCTGCGTGACGGTGACGGTATAAGTACCGACGGCATTGACCGTGGGGTTGGCGGTGGTACCACCTGAAACAATGTTGCCACCTGTGGTTGACCAAGCAAAAGTCAAGGTACCAGTGCCACTGCTGCCCGATGCGTTCAAAACGAGGCTGGTTGCGGTGCAATTGATGCTGCCCGGCGTGGCAATGACAGCCGTTGGTGGCGTGGTGTTCGCTGTGATGGTCACTTGCTCCGTATCGGTGCAGCCATTGGCGGGGTTGGTGACAGTTAAAGTGTAAGTTCCGGCAGCATTGACGGTGATGGTCGGGATATTATTCGCTGAGGTGATATTGCCGTTTGCGGTCGTCCAAACGAAATTGAGGCCGCTCGGAGTAGAGGTGCTGCCGCTGATGGTGGCGGAGTTATTGGTGCAATTGAGGTTGCCACTCGGCAGCGCATTGGCGACCGGGAAATTGAAATTGGAGGAGATAGTAGCGGATGCCGTAGCAGTACAACCATTCAGGATGTTGGTGACGGTGAGTGTGTAAGTGCCGGGCGAAGCGGCATTGGCTATCAACTCATCGGTTGGCCCTGAAAACGAGCCGCCAACCGTTGTCCATTGGTACTCAATATTGCCGCCGACCGAGGAGCCGATGCCATCCAGCAGGCTGACGGGTTCTGTGCAGGAAATAGCGTTTGGTGGGGCAATTTCCGCTACCGGAACATCGGGGTCGTTCACCACTTCCACGCTGGCGGTCTCGGTGCAAATGGTGTTGCCGATGGTCAGTGTGACCGTCAATTGGTAAAACCCAGCGGCGCTGACGATGGGGTTCAGTGTATTGGCACCAGAGACTATAATGCCATTGCCTGTGTCCCATTGGTAAGTGATGTCGGGGCCTACCGAGGAGCCGTTGCCGCTGATGGTGATGCCCTGTCCAAACTCGCAAGGCAAGATGGCGCTGGGGTCGGTCACAGCGTCCAAGTCCACAACGGTTACGGTCATTTCGTCGGTATCGGCGCAAACGGGTCCGAAAGTGATATCATCAATGGCGAAGTCGTTTCCGCCTCCAATCGTATTTTGATTGACGATGCAAATCTCTGCGGTGGTAGCGCCACCAGAGTTCCATACTTCAAAAAACTGCGACCATTGGCAAGGGGTGCCGGGTGCGTTGAAAGTGCCTCCCAGCAGCATTCCATTGATGGAAAATTGCAGCTCGGCGGGGTTGGAACTGATCACGGAAGTAACCCAAGTACCGAATTCATAAACCGTGTTGGGCGACACATCCACGGTTTGGCACCAAATGTTTTCGTTCGGGGTTGTGGAGCCATTCACCACCATCATATTGCCGCTGCCGCTCGTATGGTCGCCGCAAGGTTGGAAAGCAGGGTGGTAATCTGATGGGTCTGTGCCTACGGCATACGTCCCCTCCGGCACCAGTCCAGAAGGTCCCGATCCAGGCACATAATCACTGGTGAATACGCCGCCCCCAGAAAAATTGCCGTCCACGATGATGTTGTTCGCAGCACCGCCGCCGCTCAGGGTCAGCGTATAGGTCGTGGTCTGCGAAACGGTCACGGAAGTGCTAAGGCTGCCGGGGTCGTTCACGCCGTCCACGGGCGTCCATGAAATATTGCTGAACGAGCCTGTGCCTGAGCCAGTGAGCGTCACCAAGCCAGGAGCACAGATGACCTGATCAGGCCCAGCGTTCGCCACGATATTGCATTGGGCATCAGCATAATGAGAGAGCAGTGTGGCTATTGAAATGAAAAAGAATGATTTTGTAAAGATGTTCCTCATGCTTGACCTTGTTTTCTGTTAAAATTCTTTAAAGCGAGCAACCAGTGTTTCAAAGCATAAAGAAACGGAAAAATTCAGGGCAACGTAGCAAAGGCAGTAAAATCCAATGAAAAATTGGGGGTTTGGCTGTAAATGGGCAATAATGATTTTCTGTGGTTCCTGCCCCTAACCGCCTCCCACCAAAAATCACCCCCTCGTCTCAACACCATAACATACTTTTGCGCCCTAAAACCTGCCAAGAATGATTCTCAACTTTCATATACACTACGCCACAAAACCGGGCGAACTTGTCATCATCTTGCTCCTCAAAAACGGCAAACCTGAGACGGTCAACTGCCAATCCTATGATGGCGAGCACTGGGTTGCCGTCATGCAACTTGCTGAAAAAGAGGCGTTTGAATACAAATATGCACTACAAACACTCAGCGGCGTCACTGAGGAGCGTGGTGCGTACCGCAATTTGGAGTTGGATGAAAATGCGACCAGCCAAGCTTTCTTGCAGGACTACTGGCGGCCCCAATCCGAGGCGGAGCGCAACTTCTTTTCCGCCGCCTTTAAGGACGTTATTTTTGCTCGGAAGACGGCAACACCCAAAGCTCCCAAGGCCAAGAAAACCACTGGAAACAAAGTCATTTTACAACTTTACGCTGCTGCCATTCCGCCCCATTTGCAGTTTTGTGTTATTGGAAACAACGATGCCCTCGGCAACTGGAAAAAGCCGCTCATGCTCTCCGATGCCAAATATCCCCTCTGGCAAACCGAGTTGGAAGTAGAAGGTTTGACTGCTGATTTTGAGTACAAATTCGCTGCCTACGACCCTGATAAACAGCAAGTTGTGGAATGGGAATCGGGCGAAAACCGAAAGCTGCATTTTGTCTTTCCATCCCAAGGAGATAAATCGAAAAAAGGGTCCGTGCTCGTTCGCACCGACGAAAGCTTCCAATATGACCCGAATACCCGCTGGCGAGGCGCTGGCCTGGCCATTCCGGTCTTCTCATTGCGCAGCAAAAATGGCTGCGGCATAGGCGAGTTCAACGACCTTAATCTGCTCACCGACTGGGCCGTGAAGACGGGCATGCGGCTTGTGCAGACCCTTCCCGTCAACGACACCATTGCCACCAAGACCTGGACGGACAGCTACCCGTATGCCGCTATTTCGGTCTTTGCGCTGCATCCGCTTTATGTGAATATCCAAGCCATTGCGAAGCTGAAAAACAAAGCCGATGAAGCCCGTTTGACGAAGGCTATTACGGAGCTAAACAAATCGGAAACCGTTGATTTTGAGGGCGTTCTGAACACGAAGTTTGCTTTTTTTGAACTGCTGTACGCCCAAGAGAAACGCTCTTTTTTCAAAGACCACGAAGTGCAAAACTTCATGGAAGCAAACGCCGATTGGCTCAAACCTTATGCCGCCTTCTGCCATTTGCGGGACGTTAACGGCACGACGGATTTCAATAATTGGGGCGAATACGCCACCTATTCGCCCAGCGTTGTTTCTGAGCTTTGCGACCCAAATTACAAGTCGTTCGATGCCGTCGCACGCTATTATTTTATCCAATTCCACGCCCACAAGCAACTGCTCAGCGCCACCAATTACGCCCGCCAGCACGGCGTGGTGCTAAAGGGCGACCTGCCCATCGGCATCTACCGGCAAAGCTGCGACGCTTGGGTGGCGCCGCACCTTTACAACATGGACGGGCAAGCTGGTGCCCCGCCCGACCTCTATGCCGTGGACGGCCAAAACTGGGGCTTCCCGACCTACAACTGGGACGCAATGGCCGCCGATGGCTTTTCGTGGTGGCAGCAGCGTATGGGCAAGTTGGCCGAGTATTTTGACGCCCTGCGCATTGACCACATCCTCGGTTTTTTCCGCATCTGGCAAATACCGACGAACCAGACCGAGGGCACGATGGGGCTCTTCAACCCACGGCTGCCATATTCCCGCCAAGACTTGGCGAACTTCGGCCTGCACGGCAACCTCGACCGCTATTTGCAGCCGTATATCCGGGCGCATTTATTAAATGAAATGTTTGGAGAAGACGCCAGTTTTATCGTTGAAAACTTTTTGGAACAACCCGCTCCTGGTGTTTTTCGCTTGCGCAATTTTGTGGACAACCAGTTGAAAATCAAGGAGTTGTTTTTGAACGATAAAAATTTTAAGAAGCAAAAACAGTTCGAAAAACCACTAAAACGCCTTGTGAGCGAGGTGCTGCTGTTGGAGGAGCCAGCGGGCTTCAACCCTCGCATCACCATCCATGCCACCCAGTCTTACAAAGACCTCAGCGAGCACGAAAAAACCATTTTCGACCGCCTTTACGAAGACTATTTTCAGGTGCGCCACGACGAGTATTGGCGGCAACAGGCCCTCTGGAAACTGCCCTCTCTGCTCAAGGCCAGCAACATGCTCATCTGTGGCGAAGACCTCGGCATGATACCAAATTCGGTGCCCGGCGTCATGCGGGATTTGAACATTATTTCACTGAAAATCCAGCGTGCGCCATCTGGCCCCGTCGAGTTTGACGACCCAGCCACCTACCCTTGGACGAGCGTTTGCAGCCCCTCATGCCACGACATGAGCACCGTGCGTGGCTGGTGGGAAGAAGACCACGCCCGCTCACAGCGGTTTCTAAATAACACCCTGCATATCAATGGTTTAGCTCCGCAACTATGCACCCCCGGCGTGGTGGAAGCCGCAAACCGACAACACTTGGCATCGCCGAGCATTTGGGCCATTTTCCCTGTGCAGGACCTCGTGGGCATGGATGCCAACCTGCGCCGCAAGAACGCCAAAGCCGAGCAAATCAACGACCCCAGTATCGTGCCGCACTATTGGCGGTTCCGCTTCCATTTGACGATGGAGGAGTTGATTAAAATGGAGGGATTGAATGAGCGGATAAGGTGGATGGTGAAGGAGGGGGGGCGGTGAGTTACGCCATCTTAAATACCTCTTTCAGCCTCACACTCACGGGCGACCGATCTGCATTCGTCGCCATAATATCCCCCATGAACGCCCACCAGCGTTGCATGACTGGGTGCTTTGGCAAATCATCCAAAGCAGCAGGGTCTTCAATTAGTAGTGTACCGAAAAGGGTATGCGTTTCCTCCTCCAAAAAAATATGGTAGTCACTGATGCCTGTAGCGTGCAGCAGGTCGGCGAGGTCGGGCCAGAGAGCGTCGTGGCGGCGCTGGTATTCTTCAGCTTGGCCAACGTTGAGGAACATTTTAAAGGCGATACGAGGCATGGCTTTATGTTTAATTGCGAAGCAGAAAGCCAAACTTCGTAATTTGCCGCCTAATGGCCAATTAAAACTTATGTCCCAGTCCAATCTCCTCACCATCAACGACTTGCGCATTCATTTTCCCTCTGAGGAAGGCACGGTGGAGGCACTCCGTGGCATTTCGTTTTCGTTGAAAAAAGGCGAAACGCTCGGCATAGTAGGGGAGAGCGGCTCCGGCAAGTCCATGACCGCTCAGGCCGTCATGGGGCTGCTGCCGAGCAAGGCACAATTGGTCAGTGGCGAGATTTTTTACGAAAGAAAAGACGGGACCAAGGCTGACCTGACTAAGCTGTTAACCAGCGAAATGCAGCGAATTAGGGGCAGGGAAGTTGGGATGGTTTTTCAAGAACCAATGACTTCACTGAACCCCATTATGCGCTGCGGGGAACAGGTTGCCGAAGCCAT
>JANPLH010000027.1:0-11247 GCA_031426435.1 Saprospiraceae bacterium
CCAAAAATAGCAGCGCTTCATAGACGGAGACAAGGGAGGTCGGTAGGCCCGCTTTTACCAGCAAGATGCCAATCAGAATGGCCGTGCCGAACTGCAGAACCTGAAAGATTTGCAGGGAGTTTATTTTGTTGATGCTTGGCATCAAACTAATTTAACACGTTTTTTTTTCAAACACATAAGGCACATAATCGCACATAGAAGAGATTCGCAGAAGGCGAATCGTGGTTAAACTATGTGTCCTATTGTGCCTTATGTGTTTCAAAAAAAATTTGTTCACAAATAACTGATTATCAACTTTTTAACTCGATTTCTTTTTCATGGAAAATCACCCCATATTCCTTCAACTCCTCCAAAACCGGCTCGTAAATCTCCTTCGTGACCGGAATGTTTACGCCCGTATTAATGATTTTTTTCAGCATCAGAAACTTGGCGAAAATGGCCAACGGCAGCCCCACCAACCTCGACATGGCAGTATCATCAGCGTCTTCACCTTTCAGCGCCATTGTGGAGGTTAGGTGGTATTTTTTGCCACCAAGTGCGTACTCAAATTCGTGCTGCATGAGAATGAGGTCCTTGTCCTTGAGTGCCAGTTTCCATTTTTCGAGGAGCAGTTCTTCCAAGATGAGCGCAGGTGTTGCATTGGCAATCCCAATCTTTTTTTTACTGAAAAGCCCCAGCCAATCCAGTTTTTTCATAACGGGCGAAAACTCTGATTCTCCCAGCATTTCCGCCATTCGCTCCTTTACCGATGCGCCTGAACGCCCAGGCTTGCTGAGGAAAGCTTCCATCAGTTCGTGGTACGTAATTTTATCAGAATCCATAATGGGGTAGGTGCCGTCGGTCAGGCCGATTTGAACGAGGGCGTTCCAGGCATCGCAAAAGCCCCGGTAACGGATGGTGCCACGGGAGAGCGAGGGTATCTCGTCAAGGCCATAAGCCTCCCGATAGAGCAGCGAGTCCCGATTGGCATAGACCTCGAAAGGCTCGTCGTAGCCGGGGATTTCAATCAGTTTATATTCTTTGAAAAGTCGGTTGTAAGGAATGTATTTGAACTTGCCGTTTTCGAGGTATTGCGCAGTGCCTTGGCCAGCTTTTACTACGTTTCGAGGGTTCCATGTGAACTTGTAGCGCCAAGGGTTTTGCTTCAGGTTTTCCAAGGCAATAAGGCCGCCAGCATTGGAACTAAAGGCCGTTATTTTGCCGCCCTTTGCCTTTATTTCGTCAATCTTTTGCATCGCCGACATGTGGTCAATGCCAGGGTCGAGACCCATTTCACCCATGAAAATCAACTCTTTGTTTCGGAAATCATCGCTTAGTTTATAGATGTCCTTCGATACATAAGATGCCGTAATCAGGTGCTTATTCAAATGGATACAGTCGTAGGCGACCTCCACGTGCATATGCGGCGGCAGCAGCGAAATGACCACATCGGCCCTTGAAATAAGCCCCTGCCGTTCCTGTGCCTTGGACGCATCGAGGTAAACGCCCCGGCCATTGGGGTGCTTGCCGACCTTGCGGATGGCGGTTTCCAAGTCGGCATCGGCCACTGTGACCGACCAGTTATGCTCCTTGGCAGCTTTCAAAAGGTATTGTATGCATGCATTGGCAGAGCGGCCTGCGCCGATTATCAGGATATGATTCATACTATTTTGCATTTTTAAAATCGGGGCGCAAGTTAGTCAAACGGCCAAACATCGAACGGGCTGCAAAAGCGATGCAGTTTTTGCAAAGCAATTGCGAATCAGCAAATACCCGTATGTTTGGCCGTTGGCAAACCTCCATTTTTCATGAAAAAACTCAGTTTACACACCGAATACGAGTGCTACGACAGCCTGGACGAACTGCCCGAAAGCGACCGCCAAGTCTTGCTTTTGGCAAAAAAATCGCTGGAAAATTCCTATTCGCCCTATTCCAATTTCAAAGTGGGAGCGGCGGTTTTGCTCCGCAATGGGCAACTGCTCGGCGGCAGCAACTATGAAAACGCAAGCTACCCACTTTGCATATGCGCCGAGCAAACAGTCATTACCACAGCGTCGAACCTACACCCCGGCGTCGCACCAGTTTCGATTGCCGTGGCCATCAGGAACCCGAAGCAGGTCATTGACCGACCCGGACTGCCCTGTGGCGCTTGCCGCCAAGTTATTTGTGAAACTGAAGTGAAGAACAACCAGCCAATCCGTGTAATTTTGCAGGGCGAAACAGGCCCCATCTTCGTTTTCAATAACGGCTTGGACCTGCTTCCTTTGGCATTCGACAAGACTTTTCTTTGAGATATTGAGATATTACGAGATTGGGATATTTGCCGTCTCGTGAATCTCTCAATATCCCAATATCCTAATCGCCTGTTTCCAGTGTACAAACTCCTACTCAAGCCCATCCTCTTCCTTTTCCATCCAGAGAAGGCGCACCATATTACCTTGTTTTTGTTGAAAACGACCTTGGCCATTCCTTTGGTAGGTTGGCTGATGCGCCGCCTTTTCGAGGTAAAGGACAAGCGGTTGGAACGCCAGGTTTTTGGCCTTACCTTCCCCAACCCTGTTGGCCTCGCCGCTGGTTTTGACAAGGACGGTAAACACTACGAGGCCATGTCGGCACTGGGTTTTGGCTTCATCGAAATCGGGACGGTGACGCCGCTTGGCCAGCCCGGCAACCCGCAGCCACGCTTGTTCCGCTTACCCGCCGACGAGGCGCTCATCAACCGAATGGGTTTTAACAACGAAGGAGTGGACGCATTGGCCGAAAGGCTAAAAAAGCGGAAGCAAAGCGATGTTGTCATCGGCGGCAATATCGGCAAGAACAAGCTGACGGAAAACGAACATGCGGGCAGGGACTATGCCATCTGTTTCGAGACGCTTTTCCCTTATGTGGATTATTTTGTGGTGAACGTTAGCTCTCCCAACACGCCCAACCTCCGGGATTTGCAGGAAAAAGGGCCGCTCACTGAATTGTTGACAGCATTGCAACACTTGAACAAGCAGAAGCCTGCGCCCAAGCCCCTTCTCCTCAAAATTGCCCCAGACCTCACCGACGGCCAATTGGACGACATCCTCGACATTGCGCAAGCAACCCATTTGGACGGCGTCATTGCAACGAACACGACCATTTCACGCAGCGGACTGAATACCGATGGAAAGACATTGGAGGAAATCGGGGCAGGTGGGCTGAGTGGCAAGCCAGTGAAATCTCAGTCAACGGAAGTGATTCGATACTTGCACCAAAAATCTAAGGGAACCTTAACAATTATCGGAGTAGGTGGCATTGCCAGCCCAGCTGATGCTCTTGAAAAATTAGCGGCTGGGGCAGCGCTGGTGCAGGTTTACAGTGGCATGGTGTACGAAGGCCCAGCGATGGTGAAGCGCATCAACAAGGCAATTTTGGCCAGCAAAAACTGAGTTTTCGAACCAAACTAATCGCCATTTCAAATTATTAAAAATCCTGTTGGCATCCTATTTGAAAAGATAGGTTTACTTCCTCATCATTTCCCCTTCATCACAAGTCGGATTGCTAATTTTTAAACAAATGTGGGCACCACATTAATGAACACCATTTTATCAAAAAACAAACTACTTATGGTCAAATATGAGTCACTCAAAGATGTTAGAATTTGGTTGGTCGTGATTTCATTGATTACCTTTTTCGTCATGATTTTTAAAGGTTATCCTCCAAATTGAGCGAGATTGCCCAAACAAAAAAAACACCTTAACATTAACACAAAAGCCTTTCGGGATGCACCGAAAGGCTTTTGTATTATATGCCCTAAAGTTCTGCTATTATTGAATTTTTAAGCTCAGGTCGAGGCTCGTGGCCGAGTGTGTTAGCGCACCCACCGATATGAAGTCAACGCCCGACATGGCGATGCGGCGCACGGAGTGGATGTTCACACCGCCAGATGCCTCGGTTTCAAAGCGGTTGCCCACGATCGCCACTGCTTCCTCGAGCAATGGCAGTTCAAAATTATCGAACATGATACGGGTGATATGGCCAGTGTCCAGCGCTTCGTACAATTCTACCAAATTCTTCACCTCGACGGTCACGCCGAGGTGCAGGCCGTTTGCTTTCTGGTACTCTGCCACCTTTTCAATGGCCTTGCGCACGCCGCCACATGCCTTTATGTGGTTGTCTTTCACCATGAACCAGTCAGAGAGGTTCTCCCGGTAATTGTGGCATCCGCCCATGCGCACCGCATATTTTTCGAGGAATCGCAAAAGCGGGGTGGTCTTGCGGGTATCGAGGATTTTCACGGGCAGGTCTTCCACTTCAAACTTGAACTCGTGCGCCAGGGTCGCAATGCCGCTCATGCGCTGCATGATGTTCAGTGCCACCCGCTCGGCCCGGAGCAGTGCTTGGGTGTTGCATTCCACCTCAAAAGCCACTTCACCGAAGCTGACATGCGTGCCATCTTCGATGAGCTTGACAAACTTGGCGCTTGGGTCAACTTTTTGGAAAATGCGCTGCGCAACGTCCACCCCAGCCAAAATGCCAGCGTCCTTTATCAGCAATTTGGCGGTGCAACTAGCATTTTCGGGGATACAAGCCAAGGATGTTCGGTCGCCCGATGGGGCATCTTCAAGGAGGGCATTTTCAATAAAAACGTCGAGCTGACGCTCAAAATCGGGTTCAAATGTCATTAGTGTTTGTTTTTTAAGAATTTAGACTTCAGACTTTAGACATTAGATAGATACTGTAAAATAATTCAGTGTTCCCCTTCCCCAATCTAAAGTCTAAAGTCTAAAGTCTAAAGTCTAAAGTCTAATGTCTAATGTCTAATGTCTAATGTCTAATGTCTAATGTCTCACAAAGGATTCGTCTGCAATTTAAGTATATTTCCCATGCTGTAGCAAGTTCTGCAACGGGGTTCATAGCTTTCTTTCTCGCCCAGCAAAACGGTGCCACTTTCGTGTGCAAGGCGGTAGGAATGCGTGGCAAGGTTGCCGCAGTGCTGGCAAATGGCGTGTACTTTGGTAATGTACTCAGCCACGGCAAGCAGGTTCGGCATTGGCCCAAAGGGCCGCCCCTTAAAGTCCATGTCCAGCCCGGCGATGATGACCCGCTTACCGGTCAGGGCCAACTGTTGGCAAACTTCTGGCAGTTCCTCATCAAAGAACTGTGCCTCGTCAATACCCACCACGCCCACGCGATCGCTGAGGTCGAGCAGTTTTTTGGAGCTGTCAATTGGCACCGCCAAAATGAAGTTCTCGTCGTGCGAAACGACCTTTACCTCGTCGTAGCGGGTATCAATCTTCGGCTTGAAAATTTCCACCTTTTGGTTGGCAATCTTCGCCCTTTTGAGCCTGCGGATAAGCTCCTCCGTTTTGCCGGAGAACATGCTCCCGCAAATGACCTCTATCCATCCGTTGCGCTGGCCTTTAAAATGTGGTTCAAGAAACATGGATGAAAAGTAATAAGGACAAAGTACGAAGGAAAAAGTGGGGTAAACAAAATCCTTGATTCATGCTCTACATTTGTATTTGGAAATGCTCGGTGAGACGAAAATGCTTGTAAACCGGATGGCAGTTGGGCAAATTACCTGAATTGCCTACCTTTCGGCCTTTATTTTAAATCGGGGTGGCGAAGGTAGCCATTTCCTCTTTTTTTCAAAACATTCTAACCCATATTCAATGGATTTTCAAAAAAGCAAGTCACTGCTCGATAAAATCAATGCCCTTTACAAAAACATCAGTGGCGACCCAAGGAACGTCTCCAGCATTGAGCGGGACCTGATGCGCAGCTATGTGCAGCAATTTTACGAAAGCTTCCTCGACTTGGCGAACGCCCCAGCCGTAGCGCCTCTTTCACCGCCTCCTGCTGTTGAAGTAAAACCAGTCGAGCCAAAAATAACGCTGAGGAGGCCAGAAACCGCACCGCCACCCCCACAGCTCAATCCGCAACCAGAGCCGCCTAAGCCAGAGCCGCCCAAAGTGGAGCGGGTGCCCGAGCAAGCGCCTCCGCCGCCACCTCCCGTGGTAGAAAAACCACCTGTCATAGAAACACCACCCCCACCGCCGCCGCCTGTAGCGAAACCGGAACCAGCACCAATTGTCTATCAAACACCCGTAGGCATTGACTCGGAATTGGAGGAACTTTTCTCTTTTAAAACCGCCACAGAACTGTCCGAAAAGTTGAGCCAAATGCCCATTGGCGACATCAAAAAAGCGATGGGCCTCAACGAGCGCATTTCTACGCAAAATGAATTGTTCGGTGGGGATGCCGCCGATTTCGAGAATACGGTGAGTGCGCTGAACCAATTGCGCAACTATGAGGAGGCCAAGAACTACCTCATCCGGGACATGGCCGTTAAGTACAATTGGCTGGGAAAGGCTAAAAAAGAAAAAGCGAAAGAGTTCATCAAATTGGTGAGGCGGCGGTATTGAATGTTGCCATTAAACTTGCCAAGTCTCGAAGACTTGGTAAGTTTCTCCCCTTCCCCTCACTTCCACACCGCAAGCCCAGGCGTCGTAATGCCCGTTTTATGTATTGGGTTCTCCGTGTTCAATATGCCTGGGCGCTGGCAGTCGGGCAAGACCACCACATCATAGATTTCGTCCACAGAAGTATGGTAATGCACCTCGCCGACGAGTTCGCCTGTCGGCAAATGGACGACTGCTACGCCCGCCATGTTTTCCTTGTCCACAAAGTCCAATTTGGCGACGATGGACGAGGTCTTGCGCAATCTCGACAGGCCGATAAACACAAATTCCCCCTGCTGACAAAGCCCCCGCACGAAGCCGTTCAACCGAACCACCAGTTCGTGCTTTCCCGTCTGCACGTCCATTTTGACCAGCTCGCCCGTTGCGGATAGCAACAAGAACAGCTCACTGCCCAAAAGCAGTGGCGAGTGGGGCATGGGCAGGTTTCCGGCGATGATTTCGTTGCTTTCGATGTCCATCAAGATGCCGTTGTTCGGCAATGCGTCCCGCCAACCCTGTGCATGGTCGGTGCTGCTGAGGGCGGTGGCATACACCGGCTTGCCGTTTTGCAGCGCCACACCATTTAGGTGGCAGCGGTCTTCGTGTGCCAATCGGGTGATGAATTTGGGCTGCCAAACAGGCGTGAAACTATACCCGTCGTCAATCTTTGCGATGCAGGAGAAGGCCGTCACCACCGCAAAGAGTTCACCATTTTCCCCAAATTCGAGGTCGTGTATGTCCACGCCGCCCGTATGGTGGCTGGCACGGGGCAGGTACAGTGCATCGTAGGTATTGGGCTTTTTCGGGTAGTCTGCTGCCAACTGCGGCGAATTGGCTAACACCACCACGTCGTTCAGGCAAGCCACTGCCATTTTCTGGCCCTGCAAGGCGATGCCCATAGGTTTCGCAAAATTGCGGGGCAGGTGCGTCAGTTCCTCGTCGTTCTTGGCGGAAAGCAGTATCACCTTGCCCGCCTGGAATGCACTGATAGCAATCGAGCAGTTCAAATGCCGAAGCAGTTCCGGCAGGTTTGGCGAATAGGTGCAGGTGAAGGGGGGGGACATGGAAATTGGAAATTATGAAATTGGGAAGCAAAAATGGTAAAACCTGCTCTAACCGACCAAGTAAAATTGCCTGCTGACTGGCAGGCAATTTCCAATTTCTCCCAAAGGGGCAAGCAATTTCCAATTTCCAATACCTTTGCCGCATGACAGTCGAACATTTTTTTGAGCTATTTCTGGAAGAATTGAAGACCCGTGACAAACTGCGGGAATACTACAAATTCCACGATGACCCAGCCAAGCTGCCGTTCCGCCAAGCCTATTTCTGCCAGCGCCTACAGTACGTCCTGGACGAAATTCAATCCTTCAATCCTTCAATCCTTCAATCCTTAAGCATCTGGGACTGCGGCTGCGGCTACGCCACCACCCAGATTTTCTTGGCGCTGAACGGCATCCCCACCCGTGGTACCACGCTCGAATTCTACTTCAAGGAGATACCCACCCGCCTCGATTATTGGTCGAAATATGGTGACATGGACCTCGTGCGCACCAGCTACGAGGACGTTTTTTCCACCCAAATCAAAGAAAACTCCGAGGACATCATCATCGTGCAGGACACGCTGCACCACCTTGAACCGCTGCAAAACAGCCTCGCCATTTTCCACAAAACCTTGCGGCCCGGCGGCAAGCTCATTGCCATCGAAGAGAACGGCAACAATCTCATACAGCGCATAAAACTCTACAAGCAGCGGGGCAACAACCGCATCATTGACTACTACGACGAGGGCCTTGGCCGCACCGTGACGATGGGCAACGAGAACATCCGCCCCTACGCCCTTTGGCGCTCCGAGTTCATCAAAGCTGGCTTTGAAATGGAGGAGGATAAACTGAACTATGTGAGGCTCTTTCCGCCCCGCCTATTTCAACGAAAACAGTCAGAAGCAGTGATTAAACGGGAACAGGAGCTGTGGCAGCGGTACGGCTTGCTGCGGGAGTATTTCTTTTTTGGGGTGAATTTTGTGGCGAGGAAACCTTGAAATACAACTACATAGTTGTTCCTCACCGCACCAACGTCGTCTCCCCCCGGTACTTTTCAAACTGCCCATCCACGAACTCCACTTCCAAGTACCAAACATATACCCCGGCGGGCATGTCCTTGTTCTTGAAGTTGCCATCCCAACCCGTCAGGGGGTCATTGATGGGGAAGTCAACGGCTTCGTACAACAGCTCGCCCCAGCGGTCGAAGACCCGGAACAGCTTGATGGTTTTTACGAGGGCCGTGCTGCCATGTACATGCAGCAGGTCGTTCAGGCCATTGCCGCCGCTGCCTGGGGCAAAGCCGGTGGGCACCAGCACGGTCTTGTCCGAGCGCACGAAGATATTGATGAGGTCGCTGATGGTGCAGCCGTTTTTGTCGGTGGCGGTGAAGGTGACACTGGCTTGGTTCGTCACCACGAACTCCCCGATGCGGCTGCTCGAATCCACTGACTGCAGCAAGGGGTTGTTCGACGACCAAAGGAAACTGGCGTTAGCAGGGTCGGTCAGATTGACAATATTAGGGTCGAGGATGAGCGTAGTACCGTAGTCGAGGAGGGTGTCGGGGCCGAGGTTGAGGCGTAGTTCCTTGGGTTCTCCGATATAAATCTGCGGCTGCGCCCATTCGCAGCCGTTGGCGTCCCTGAGGATGAGGTCGTAGAGGCCATAGTCAAGGTTGTTGAACACCGTCGCCCCCGAAAAATCGCCATTGTTCAAGCTCAATTGATAGGGCGGCACCCCGCCAATGGGATGCACCGTGATGCGCCCGTCCATCTCGCCATAGCAGGAGACATCTATCAGTTCGAGGTCGGCACGCAGGACGTCTTCTTCGCTCACGGCGATGGTATCCAA
Organism: Saprospiraceae bacterium; assembly: GCA_031426435.1. Lineage (GTDB taxonomy): Bacteria > Bacteroidota > Bacteroidia > Chitinophagales > Saprospiraceae > UBA6168. The sequence goes on from JANPLH010000027.1 coordinate 9,296, forward strand.
GTCAATGCAGCCAATGGCATCGGTGACTGTCAGGAAATAATCGCCCGCTAACAGATTAGTGAGGTTTTGTTGGTTGGAACTGTAGCCATTTGGCCCCACCCAGTTGTAGCCGAAGCCGCCCGCCCCGCCTGTCACGGTGGTGGTGATGCCCCCGTCGTTGCCACCCAAACAAGTCACCCCGATTTGCGCAAGCTGCGTATTCGGCACAGGGTCCTGCGCCACGGCTTGCGAAGCGGTGGCGGTGCAGCCGTGGTCGTCCGTCACGGTCACGTCATAATCGCCAGCTATTAAGCCGTCGAGGTCTTCCGAGGTTTGGCCGTTGCTCCAATCAAATTGGTAAGGGTCAATGCCCCCGACGACCGTCAGGTCAATGGTGCCGGGTATAGTCCCATCGCAGCCAACGTTGTTGGAACTGGTGGTCAATTGCAGCGCAGCGGGTTGGTTCACATTGATGCAGGCAGTGCTTGTGCAATTCCCGGCATCCGTGACGGTGACGCAATAATTGCCAGCTGCAAGGTTGGTGATGCTGCTGCTTCCAGTTTGGTTATTGCTCCATGAAAAATTATAAGTGGGTGTGCCGCCCGTCACGTTGGCCGTCAGGCTGCCGCTGTTTTCGCCAAAACAATTGGCGTCGGCTATGGTAAAATTGATGGCAATGGCAGGCGGTTCGGTCAGCGTAGTGGACTGCGTTGCGGAGCAACCATTTGCATCGGTTACGGTCACGCTATGGCTGCCAGCGCCGAGCATATCTGCCGTTGGTCCGGTGTCCCCATTGCTCCAAACAAAGCCAAAGCCGTCCGTGCCGCCCGTGGCAGTGGCGGTGGCCGAGCCAGTTGGTGCGGCGTTGCAAGCCGGATTGGTAGGGCTTATGCTGGCCGCAATGGCGGCTGGTTGCAGGATGGTGGCCGTGGCCGAGGAGGCGCAGTTGTTGCCGTCCGTCACGGTCACGGAATAGCTGCCCGCCATTAGGTCGCTGACGCTGAGGGTGGTGGCGTTGCCCGCAGCGGCATTCCATTGTACGCTGTAGGGGGTGGTGCCTCCGTCAATGAGCACCTGGGCTTTTCCGGTGGCGCTGCCAAAACAAAGGGCGCTGTCAGTGGCGGTAGTTAGGCTGAACAGTGCTGGTTCGGTCAGGGTGATGTTGCCAATCGCCGTGCAGCCATTGGCATCTGTGACAGTGACGCTTTGATTGCCTGCGGCAAAACCGGTGGCCAGCGGGTTCGTTTGACCTCCGCTCCAGATGAAGCTGTATGGAGTCGTGCCACCGCTGGTGCTTGTCTCTAAAATCGCATCACTATAGCCGCTACAACTTACGTCGCTTACCACCACGGGCTGAGTGCTGAGGGGTTGCGGAGCGCCAATCGTGATAGGGATGATGTTTGGGCAGTTTTGGGCGTCCACCACCGAGGCGGTGTAGGTGCCTGCGGCAATGCCCGTGAACACTCCCGTTGTGTTGTTTACCCCATTAAATGTATAGGTAAAATTGCCCAATCCGCCGCTGGCTTGCAGTGTGACGCTGGCATCGCTGCTGCCGCTGCAACTCGCATTGCTGATGTTGGCAATGGAGAGTGTGGGAGCCGAACAGGGTGGGGTGGTGCATACGGCCGTGCTGGAAGGCCCCGGGCAATTGCCAAGGGCGAAGACGGCAATCGTGACGGGTGTGTCAAAATTGAGACCGTTCACGGTTTGTGTGGTGTTGTTGGTTTGGAAGGGGGTGCCGCCGTCAATGCTCACCATATAGCCTTGTGGCCCGCCCACTGCATTCCAGGAGAAGGTAATGCTGTTGGTGCTAACGCTGGTGCAATTGATGGTCGGAGCGGCTGGTGTTGGGTTTACGGTGATGGTGATGTCGTCTTGCACCGTGCAGCCGTAGGTGTCGGAGGCGGTGACGGTGTAGGTGGTGGTCTGCGCTGGCGTGGCGATGGGGTCTGGGCAGTCCGAGCAGCTGAGGC
>JANPLH010000028.1:0-9067 GCA_031426435.1 Saprospiraceae bacterium
ACTTTTGCATGGTTAACCCAATCCAGAAGACTTAACAAAGACTATGAAAAAACGGTTCGCAATAGTCAAAGCATGGTATATATTGCCATGATTAGAATAATGGCTAACCGCTTATAACAGGTTTTAAAACAGTTTCTTAGATGAAGCGTCCAACATATATGTGTTGGGGCATTGTGGAGATTTTTTTAGCACAGAAGAAAAACGGTTTCCGTATATCATAAAATTTGATTCTACTGGTCACCCACTGTTGCTAAAGATGCTTATAGATATAGGACGGTATTTTAACGAGGTTGAGGTCATGTCCAACGGTATCATATTACTTAACCATGCCCCAAATAATCCAGATTTATACAATTCAGGTATATATCATGATAAGTATGCAAAACTCATCAAACTTGATTTTGACTTGAATTTTTTATGGGGCAAGCAATATTCAGGTGAGAATTTTCCATACTATTCTGCTGGCATCAAAGAAAAGCCTAACGGCAATCTGTTGATGACCCATGCGACCTATGGGGCCTTTCCTGCCGTATTAACGGAACTTGATGCTAATGGGAATATTCTCTCAGAAAAAGGCTACCCAAACTATCAGCCGCAAGTCGCCCCACTTAGCAATGGTACGTTCCTGATGACATCGGTATTCAATTACAACGATGCAGGGGCAACATTTTACCAGCCAGTAATTGCCAAAACAGATACCAACGGGAATATAGATGGGTGTGAAAATTACACTTCCTGCATTACGGCTGAAAATTATACACTTGAATTTGGAACGCTTAATTACGATACGGTGAGCATCCCGGACTTGGAAGATTTTGATACATTGGTTCAGCCAGTCAATTTTTCATTTTCTGAATTTTGCGGCTTCCCGCCTGCTCCCTTGCCGGACTTCGACTTCCCTGACAGCCTTTGCGTAGGGGAAGTCGGGATGACGTCCAACACCCGGAACCAGCTTGCCAACGCACGGGAGTGGCACCTCACCGGGCCGGGCGTGGACTCCATACTTGTGGATTCATTGGCCTTTGCCTATACATTTGTGAATCCAGGTGAATATGTGCTCGTTCAGACCGTATGGGCGCTTGGCTGTGCCTATCCTTATGCACGGACCATTACGGTATTACCCTCGCTCGAAGCAGACATCTACCCGAATAATATATGCCCCGATGTGCAATCTGTGATATTCGTCCAGTGCAATCGCTTCATCACCGCTTTCACCTGGTCAAACGGCCAAACAACCCCTATGCTATCCATCCAGTCCAGCGGCACCTACGCCGTCACCGCCACCGATGGCCACTGCACGGCCTCGGACAGTGCCAGCATCACCGTCGTCGCCGAGCTGCTGGGCGGCAGCCCACCCTTCTCGCTCCCAAGGGACACCACCAGCTGCCAGCCCTTCAGCCTCCTACCACAGAGCCAGTTCACCGACCTGTTCTACACTGACACCGACCCCACGCCACGCCCAAGCATCCGATTAGAGCAGGCGGGCAGCTACCGCATCGGCATGATGGCCCTCGGCTGTGAGTTCTGGGACACCTACGGCTACAGCGTGGACTGCCATGTGGACCTTTACCTGCCTAACTCGTTCAGCCCAAACGGCGACGGCATAAACGACCTGTTTATGCCCTTCGGCAACAACTTCGAGGTGCTGGAGCTGCGGGTCTATGACCGCTGGGGCGGGCTGTTGCACCAAGGCAAGGATTGGGATGGTGGCAAGGCGGGGCAGGGCATTTACTTGTACGAACTCAGCTACCTCAACCTGCGCTCTGGCCTAAAAGAAGAACGCAACGGCGAGGTTTTATTAGTGAAATAGCATTTCTTAAAAACAATAAAGGGCTGGTTTAGGTACACCGAAACCAGCCCCTTTATTATTTGAATCACTTTCCTTCTGTTCCTAAAAAACCACCAACTTCTTCACTCCCCACCGCTCGCCATTCCTCACCCGCAGCAGGTAAGTGCCGCTGGCAAGGCCCTGCAAATCAAGCGGATATTGCGAAGCACCTACTATGGCCATTTGCGCAGCAAGCACCTGCCTGCCTACCACGTCAAAGACCGCTAATTCAAGGTCGGATAGGCCCGATAGCTCCATTTTCAGGAAGAAAAGCCCATTGCTGGGATTTGGCATCACCTCGAAAGAAAGGCCGCCGAGCGACTCGCCCGTGCCGCTCACGTCCACGATGACCTGGCCGGTGAAACTGCAGCCATTTTCGTCCATTATCACCACTTCGTAGGTGCCGAGCGGCAGGTTGCTGAATAGGTTGCTGGGCTGGAAGGTCGTGCCGCCATCTATGGAATAGGACAACTGCCCCGTGCCGCCGCTGGCGACGATGCTCAGGTTGTTCACGGCCAATTGGAAGTTGGCCATCAGTTCGTCCGGCTCCAAAAGGGCAATGGATGGCGCCTCAAACTCGAAGCCCGTTGCGTCCCGCACCCAAACGGTATAGTCGCCGGGGGCGAGGCCAGTAAAGGTGTTTTGCGTGGTAAAACTGCCGCCGTTCAAGGCATATTGGTAGGGCGAGGTGCCGCCCGTCACGCCCGTTATTTCGATTTGGCCGTCCGATTCTCCAGTGCAGCTCACCTCGTCCACGGCGAGGTTGACGCCCGTGACGACGTTCACGTTCACAGTGATGGTGGCGGTGCAGCCCCGCTCGTCACGGATGGTGACGATATGGGGACCATTGCCGCTGGCCTCCAATTCGTTGCTGTTGCCAAAGCTGCCCCCGTCGAGGCTGTACTTGTAGCTGCCCGTGCCGCCGCTGCCCGTGGCCGTGATGGTCAGGCCGGATACCGTGGCGGTCAAGGTCAACAATGGCGGGTCAACGATGATGATGTTTGGGGCGGTGGTCACGGCTCCGTCGCTGCCCTTGATGGATACGATATAAATGCCAGCGCTCAAGCCCGTGAAGGTGTTGCTGCTCTGGTAAGTGCCGCCGTTGAGGCTGTAAGTATAGGGCGGAACGCCGCTGTTGCCGTTCACCGTGATGACGCCGTCCGAGCCACCGTTGCAGCTAACCGGGTGCGACAATGAAACGAAGATATTAGGCGGAAGCCCACCAACAAAAGCGCTCACTTCCTTCACGCAGCCGTGGGCATCCACCACCGTGATGGTATGTGCGCCATTGGGCACGTTGCTGAACAGGTTGGAGCTTTGCAAAGCGCCATTGTCCAATTGGTACTGGTACGGCGAGGTGCCGCCGCTGGCCGATACCGTCACGGTCTGGCCGCTGGCACTTGGCACAACGACGAGGGCTGGCGGCGCTGTGAGCGTGATGGTGGAAGAAACCGTCAGGCCGCCGCTGTCCTTGATGGTCAGGGTATAGCTGCCTGCGGCAAGGTTGCTGAACACCCCGCTCGCCTGGAACGCCCCACCGTTCAAGCTGTATTGGTAGGTAGGCACGCCGCCTGTTCCCACCGCCGTTAGCTGGCCGTCCGAGCCGCCGGGGCAGTTGATGGCCTGCGTGACGCTGCCCGAAACCGTCAAGGCCTGCACCGTGACGGTGACGCTTAGGGTCGCTTCGCAACCATTGGCATCCCGCACCGTGATGGTATGGATGCCGCTGGCAACGGGGTTGAAGCTGTTGCTGTTTTGGAATGCTCCACCGTCGAGGCTGTACTGCAAGCTGCCCGTGCCACCGCTGGCCGTCACGTTCACGGTATAGCCCGTGGCCGTGGCGCTGCCGGTTATTTGCGCTGGCGCAACAATCGTGACCAAGGCTGCACTGGTGGTGGTGCCATCGGCGTCCTTGATATTGATTCCGTAAATACCTGCACCAAGGTTGTTGAACATATTGCTGGTTTGGTAAGCCCCGCCGTTAATATTGTATTGGTAGGGAGGCGTTCCGCCAGAAGCGGTCACGGTGATTTGGCCGTTCGCATCGCCAAAGCAATCAAGCATGGCAGTAATGCTCGCCGACACGACGATGTTGTTGGTGAAAACAGTGGCCGTCGCCATGGCGGTGCATCCCTGCTCGTCCGTGACCGTGACGACGTAAGCGCCGTTTGGCACATTGTTGAACAGGTTGCTGCTTTGCGGAGCGCCGCCATTGAGGCTGTAGGTCAAGCTGCCCGTGCCGCCGCCTGCTGTCACGGTGATGCTGTTGCCAGTGGCCGTAGCCGATGCGGTCAGCTGCGTGGGATTGGTGAGCGTAATACTGGCGGCGGTCTGCGAGAGGCCGTTGGCATCCGTCACCACCACGGTATAGCTGCCGGGGGCAAGGTTGTTGAAAACGTTGCTGTTTTGCGGAGCACCGCCGTTCAAGCTGTACTGGTAAGGGGCCATGCCGCCCGCTGCCGTGGCCGTGATGGTTCCGTCATTTTCCCCAAAGCAACTGATGCCGCTAGTAAGTGTAGCCGATACGGTGACCGAGTTGACGGAGACGGAGGCCGTTGCCATAGCAGTGCAGCCCTGCTCGTCCGTGACGGTGACGACATAGCCGCCGTTCGGCAAATTGTTGAACACGTTGCTGCTTTGCGGAGCGCCACCGTTTAAGCTGTAGGTCAAGCTGCCCGTGCCACCGCTCGCCGTCACTGTGATGGTGTTCGTGCTAACAGCCACCGATGCCGTCAACTGCGTAGGATTGGAGAGCGTGATGCTGACAGCGGTCTGCGAGAGGCCGTTGGCATCCGTCGCCACCACGGTATAGCTGCCGGGGCCCAGGTTGTTGAACACGTTGCCGTTTTGCGGAGCGCCACCATTCAAACTGTACTGGTAAGGGGCAATGCCACCCGCTGCCGTGGCCGTGATGGTTCCGTCATTTTCCCCAAAGCAACTGATGCCGCTGGTAAGGTTGGCCGATACGGTGACGGTGTTGACCAAAACGGTAGCAGTCACCATAGCGGTGCAGCCTTGCTCGTCCGTGACGGTGATGAGGTAGCCGCCGTTCGGCAAATTATTGAACAGGTTGCTGCTTTGTGGAGCGCCACCATTGAGGCTGTAGGTCAAGCTGCCCGTGCCGCCGCTGGCCGTCACCGTGATGGTGTTCGTGCTAACAGCCACTGATGCGGTCAACTGGGCAGGATTGGTCAAGGGGATGACAGCGGTAGTGAGCGGGAAGCCATTGGCATCTTGCACCTCCACGGTATAGTTCCCTGCGACAAGGTTGGAGAAGACGCCGTTGTTCTGCGGCGCAGCACCATTTAGGCTGTACTCATAAGGCGGCAAGCCGCCCGTGGCCGTTACCGTGATGACCCCGTCGTTTTCACCAAAACAACTGATGCCCTGCGTAATGCTGGCCGAGAGCGAGAGCAGGTTTATCTCTGCGGTGGTCGTTGCGGAGCAATCATTGGCATCCTGCACTGTGATGGTATAAGTGCCGTTCGGCAAATTGTTGAACACGTTGCCGTTCTGGAATGCCCCGCCGTTCAGGCTGTACTGGTAAGGGCCTGACCCACCGCTGGCGCTCACCGTGATGTCGTCGTTGTTGACGCTGGCGCTGGCGCTGATGGTAGGGCCTTCGTTGACGGTGATGGTGGTGGTCGTAATGACAAAACCCGTGGAATCTTTTACTTCGACGGTGTAGCTGCCGGGTGACAGGTCCGGGAAGACATAGTTGGGCTGGAATGGGCCGCCATTCAAGCTGTACGACAAGGGCGTGATGCCGCCATTGGCCGACACCGTGACCTCCCCGTTGTTTGCGCCAGCACAAGTGATTTGCTGCGTGATTTCGATGATGGCCGAAAGCGTGTTCTCTTCGATGTTGACATGGAAAACCTGCGCATGGAGCCAGTTCCCGGCATTGTCAACAAAGTCGAAGAGGAACTCATCGGTGGTGGTCATGCTACCATCGTGCTGGTAGCTGAGCAGCCCTGCTTCAATATCGGCCTCCGTGAAAGTGCTGCCGATGCCCAATGAGGTGCCGTTGAGCAGCAGGGTGCCATTTACCGGCAAGGAAAGCAATGTGAACACCAATTCAGAAGTTGGAGAGCCTTGCCCTTGAAGATAGGTGGTCGTGATGGTCTCGCTTTGCCCTTGTAGCACGGTCAGCAGGTTGTTGTTTGCCAAAACCGCTGGCGTGGTGGGTGTCAGCCCGCAGATTTCCACCGACCAAGCGAGCAGCCCTCCGCCGTCATCGTCAAAATTGTCGGTGATGCGGAGGGTCCAAGTGCCTTGTGCGTTTTGCCCAGCAAAAGCCGAGAAGGCCTCCAATGGCTGAAAATTACCGCTGATAGTAGGAATGGTGCCAGCACAGGTACTCTCGAACTGCGCCGCTGTATTGCTGAAAGCATCCCCGAAGCTGGCATTGATGTCGTCGCCATCGCAACCGAATCCAGAAGCTGGTACGCCCGGTCGGTCAAAGACCACCTTCGTCGTATTTTGCGGCGAAACCAATTTCACGTCCAAATCCCCCACATAGCTGTGGTCAATGTTCATCGTCGTTTTCACCGAGATGATGGACTGGCTCACTGGCACATTAAGCGTTTTCGTCACCGTGCCGGCAACATTTGGGATATTGAGCGGAAGTCCAGTGGCTGAGAAACTTTGGCAGCCGATATTGCCGACATGGAAAGTATTGAAATTGGAGAAACTGCTCTCGCTGCAAGGGTTTATCGCCTTTACCCGCCAATAATAAACGTCCAATGCAGCCAATGGCGCAGGCACCTGAAAGCTGGTGGTGGTCACAGTTGCTGTCGCAACAAGCGAGGAAAAATTTGGCGTTTCAGAAACCTCCACGAGGTACGAAGCCGCATTGGGCGCCGCCGCCCAGGTGAGCGTTGGCAACGAGGTGGTCACCTCCGCACCATCGGCGGGGGTGCTGAGGCTGGGGGCGGCGCTTACCTGGCCAAGCACCACCAGCACGAGGTTGTCTGTATTGGTGACGGAGCCGCCCACTGCCGTTACCGTCAACGGATAGGTGCCTTCGGCGACACCAGTCAGGTTGCCTAACGTGAGCGCTACCATTGCCGGAGGCGCAATATTGTTCGGCGTAAAAGTGGCCGTTGCGCCAGCAGGAAGGCCGCTCGTCGTGAAGCTGACCGCTTGGTTGAAGCCCGCCAATTGCAGCATATTGCAAGAATAGGCAGCTTGCCCGCTCTGGCAAGTCGAAGTGGTATCAGGTGTTGAGACCAGCACGAAACTCGGCACCACTGCCAATTCAATCTTAAAGTTCTGGTTCGAGATGTCGAAATAGACGTTGTTCTTGGCCTTTATCATCACCCTGGCCTGGGTGGTGGCGATATTTGGCACTTGTATGCTCTCGGTGCCATCGTTGTTGGTGGTGGCCAGCAGCGTATAGGGGTAGGTGTTGCCGCCATCGGCGGAAAGCAGGATTTCGACTTGACTGGTGGCCACAGGCGGCTGGTTGGTGCCCGCCACGTTCCATGTGACGGTGGCCGTGCTGCCGCCCGTCCAAATGATGGAAGCGGTGTTGGGGTTGGTGACCACAAACGGCCCAGCGGAAGCGCTGACGTTGAGCGTGACATCCACCTCGTCGGAGCAGCCAGCGCCGGGGTGGTTGTCCCGAAGGGTGCAGCGGAACGACATCGTGCGAGCCACCGAAGGCAGCACCTCCCAGGTTTGCGGCGTGCCCGAAAGAATGGCGGGCAGGTTGGGGAAGTAGCGGCTGGGGGAGGTCGTGGGGTTTAAAGTGCGGAAGGTCGGGCCGCCCGTATTGGTGGAGACCGGGGGCATGGTGGCCACTTGGTTGTCCATTTGCTCCCAGCAATAGGTCAGCACGTCGGTGGGGTTGTTGTCGAGGCCCTGCGCCGTTAGCACGAAGGGCGTCGAAATGGGCACGTTGTAGGAGCTGGTGGTCACCGACACTTGGGGCGCATTGTTGCCGCTGGGCGTCGTCGTTGCGCAGCTATTGCCGCTACCCATGATGTGATTGTGAATTTCAGATAGGTTAATTGCGTGGAAATAGTCGTCGGAATTATTCTGCACATCTGGTGCACAGATGCCCGCATAGCCCATGATGGTGCTACCGCTGCCAGGCTCCATCGCCGTGGCGCCGTTGCGGTTGCAAGCGTTGTTCTGGGTATGGTTCCCGCCGAACTGGTGGCCCATTTCATGCGCCACATAATCCACGTAGAATGGGTCGCCGATGGGGCTGCCGAGGCCGGTGACACCCCTCGCCTTGCCACTCATACTACACACAGAGTTTAGCTGCGCAACACCGCCGCCGCCCGTGCTGAACACATGCCCAATGTCGTAATTGGCATTGCCGATGACGTTGTTGCAGGTCATCTGGTTTTCATTGAGCATGGTACCGCCGTTGTCGTTGGTATAGGGGTCGGAGGCGGCATTGAGGTAGATGAGCAGGTCGGTGTTGGCCACCATTGTCAGGGTGACGGCCATTTCCCGCTCGTAAATGCCGTTGATGCGGGCAATGGCCACGTTGAACTCGGCCAAAACCAACGGTTTGGTGCCGCCGTGAAAGGCAGCGTACTCGCCCGTGCAGGCGAGGGCGAGGGCATAGTTGCGGTGCTGGCAGTCGCCAACCATAAACGATTTCGGATTTGCGATTTCGGATTTCGGAATATCGTCGGTTTCCTCAACCAAGCACTCGAACTCATGTGGGTTGGGGTAGTCTTTTTTGAAATAACTGATATAGTGCTGGTCGTCGCCCTCCGCATACAGGTCAATATAGGCCGTGCTGTGGTTGGCGGACAAAATCATGGCATGGAAGCCTTTTTGCGTATAGCCGCAGCGGAGGTAGGCGGTGCCGTCGGTTTTGCTCCAGCCAGCAAAGGAGCGCATATAAGGGTAGCGGGCAGCCAAGTCGGGGTGCAACACCGGGGCTTCCACCACTTGGAACTCCTGCATGGAGCCATCGGGCATGGGGATGGCCAGCGTTGCATTGTAGTTTTCCGCCTCCGGCGAAAAGCTCATGGGTGCCTCGTCCTGCATCGCTTTCAACTGCTGTATGTAGAGGGTCAGGCTGCGGTACTTGTTGGGGACGATGCGGCGAATGGCGTCTTTCTTCGCAAAGCGACTTTCAGGTGTGTCGAGCCAAGGGTTATGCGGGGTTTGGGCAAAGTTTGCAAGACAGCACAGTGCCAGCAAGAGGGTTGTCAGGACTTTTTTCATGCCAAGCTCAATTTGATTTTGCTGAATACGGGTAGATATCATTCC
>JANPLH010000029.1:0-6559 GCA_031426435.1 Saprospiraceae bacterium
TCTTCGTTGATATCGCTCAGGCTCCCATCCTCGCCCGCATCAAAAACTCCGCTATCCGAAACTCAATCTCCACGTCAATGTCCTGCGCCTCTTCTTTAGAGATTTCGAGCATATAAGGGCGGTCGCCGATGCGATTGTGCTTGCGCATGAGGATTTCCTTGGAGAAAATATAGAGGCAGGAATTCTCTTCATATATCGGTGGCAGGTCCTGCGTGCGGAGCAGGATGTTCGGGTTGTGGTTCACCGCACGGGCCAGCTCGTCCCAGAGGCGGGTCTGGAGCCTCGTCACGCTGAACAGTGAGTCGTAAATCGGGTAGTTTTTCAAAAAGATGTCCACGCCCCGCTTCACCGACTCGGCGGTGAGCAGCGGATTGGTACTGTGCGTCTGCAGGAAAAAGTCGGCGTCGAGCTGGTTGAGCGTGTTCAGCAGCACGTCGTTCATTGGGATGTCGCCCGCCCGCAAGTGAACTGGCCGCTCCAGGAGGGTGACGGTCGGGAAGCACTTGGCGGCATCTTCCAGTATCACGGGGCTGTCCGTGTCAATGACCACTTGCCCTATTGCGGAGCAGGCCAACAGGCTCTCGATGACGTGGTGGTAAAGCGGCTTGCCCGCAAAGTCCCGATAGTTTTTCCCCACAACCCGCTCGCTGGAGTGGCGCATGGGAACGATGGCTGCTATTCGCATGGAAATTGAGATATTAGGAAATTAGAAATTGAAGCCTGCCCAAAAAGCAGAAATGGGATGGCAAAAAAATGGATACGAAAAATAGCTCTGGCTGACATGCAGCTCAGAGCTATTTTTTTGAAAATCAATCGTTTAAATGCGGGAAACAGAAATTGAAGCTGGGCTAAATTTCCCAATTTTCAATTTCCTAATTTCCTGATTCTTACTGCGTTGACTGAATCTCCGGCCCTACGCTGCCACCGCCCAACATGAACGTGGTCAACACGCAGAGGATAATCAGTGCAGCAGCCAGGCCCCAAGTGAGTTTTTCAATCAGGTCGGCAGATTTGGCCACGCCAAACATCTGGTTGGCACCTGCGCCGAAAGTGGCATCAACGCCACCGCCTTTTGGGTTTTGAATCAGTACAGCAGCAATCAGCAGAAAGGCCACGATTGCTATCAGAATTGACATTGCTACCATCTTCGTTATTTTTTTTGACCTTGGATTTTTGACCTTAGACATTAGATGGGGACCTGCCAGGGTCTAAATTCTATTGTCTAAAATCTAATATCTAAAGCGTCAGATTACATTTTTTTATTGAGTTCTTCAATTTTGGCCGCAAATAAACTGCTTTTTTCGGGATATTTCAAGTTTAATCTTTCATACATCGAAATTGCTTTCGAGTAGAGCTTTTGCTTTTCGAGCAAAAGGGCAAAGGTCTCGCTCGCAATTTCATCATCTTCTGCTACGCTGTGCTCGGCAATCTGTTTCGCATCTTCTGCTACAATTGCCTCCGGCTGCGGATGTGGGCGGTTGTTCAGCGAGATGTCCTTGAGGTCGGTTTTCAGCAGCCCCGCCTGTGGTGGCGTGAGGTTTTTCAGCCATGCATTGAAGGAAGACCGGGGTTTGGGCAGCGGCTGCAAGTCCGCCTCATTGGTGATTTCCAGCGGGATGTCGTGGGTGTGAGAGGCATGCTGTACCTGCATTGGTAGCTCGTCCGGTGCAGGCGCTGCTTCGTTTGGCACATGGTCTTCCGTTGCTTCCGCAATGGGCACCTCCAACAAATCGTCCAAGCCGGATAGCTCGCTTTCCACTGCCGTTTCTTCCGTTGCTTCCGCAACAGATTCCTCCAACAAATCGTCCAAGCCGGATAGTTCGCTTTCCACTGCCGATTCTTCTGCTGCTGCTTCCGCAATGGGCACCTCCAACAAGTCGTCCAAGCCGGATAGCTCGCTTTCCACTGCCGTTTCTTCTGTTGCTTCCGCAATGGGGGCCTCCTCCGGCTCACCCAAAACGGCAATTTCCTCCTGGTCGAAATGAAGCCCCTTCAAAAAACTCAGGTCGCTTTCTTCTTCCACCTCCGCTTCCATATCCTCCAAATCCTCCAATGAGCCAATGGGCTGGGGCGGTGGCACGATGGCCTCAGCCTTCCCATTTCCCGGAGGGGCAAAAGCAGTGGCCGGGTTGGGTTCTTCCACGAGGTCTTCCAGCACTGAGAGGTCTTTCAGTTCGAGAAAATCTTCGTTGAGGGCATAATTTTCTTGGATTTCCCCCATGCGGGAATACTGCTTCACCAACTGGCGCAGCTTCTTGCGGTCGGGGCTGCTGAGGGAGGCCAGCACTTGGTTTCGGTCGAATTCCTTGTTCTGGTCGAACAGGCTTTTGAGCAGGAGCAGGTAGCGCAGGTTGGGCGAATACGGGTACTGGAGCACCAAGCTCTTCAACTCCTGATAGCTCACCTGGTGGAGCATCGAGGGGTTTTTGACGTATTCATGAAAATTTTCAGAGTTCATCGTCCTGTGCTGTTTTTTGCTTTTAGCTTTTTGTTATTGGTCAAAGACCAAAGCAAATGGCCAATTGCAATTTCGGCAAATGGGGCTTGAAAAGGTGCAAAAATAATTTTTTTCACTGATTTTCAAGGATTTAAACTTGTCAAAAACTTTACCAATTTCCGAACAGCCATCCCCCGATGGCTGATTTCGTTCTTTTCCGCCTTCGACAGTTCTGCAAATGTAACCGCAAAACCATTGGGTTCAAAGATGGGGTCGTAGCCAAAGCCGCCCGTCCCGGCTGGCGCATGGCGTATGCTGCCCTCGGCAATGCCCTCGAACAGGTGCTCCTCGCCGTTCAAAATCAAGGCGATGACGGTGTAAAAACGAGCCTTTCGGTTGGACTCACCCGCCAATTTTTCCAGCACCAAGTTCATGTTGTCTACCGCATTCCTTCCCTCGCCAGCGTATCGGGCGGAATAGACGCCCGGTTCGCCGTTCAGTGCGTCCACTTCCAGCCCGGTGTCCTCCGAAAAGCAGTCCACGCCATAGTTTTCATGCACGTAGCGGGCCTTTTGCAGGGCATTGCCAGGGATGGTGGGGCTGGTCTCCGGCAGGTCGAGCGGGCAGCCGATGTCGGGCAGGCCCCGCACCTCAAACACCCCGTCGAGCAGTTCGTGGACTTCCCTGATTTTATTGGGGTTGCCGGTGGCAAAAACAAGTTGATTCATCATGCAGGCAGTTGTTTTTTACAAAAGTGCTGGATTTTGTGATTTTTGCGCTGCAATAAGCCCTTGCTCATCCGTAAAAACAAAAAATGACCACAGCCCAGGCCCTCAAGCACATCGTTCAGCCCCTGCTCGACATCTACGACCCCGGTGAATCCCTCAGTATTGCTTGCATCGTGATGGAGGATGCCTTTGGCGTAAAGCCGAGCCAGATTTCGGCCAAAACCAAGCTGAACAAAGCGCAACTCGCCCAGTTGGATTCCATCATCCAGCGCTTGCTGACGCACGAGCCTGTGCAGTACGTCATGGGGCAGGCAATGTTTTACGGTTATCGTTTCAAGGTGACGTCCGCCGTGCTGATACCCAGGTCGGAGACTGAGGAGTCCGTGCATTGGGTGCTCGAAACGGCCAAGCAGCACCCAGCAATCCGCTCGGTGCTCGACATCGGCACGGGCAGCGGCTGCATCCCCATCAGCCTCAAAAAGCGCAGGCCCGACCTTGACGTGCATGCCCTCGATGTGAGTCCCACAGCCCTTGAAGTGGCCAAGGAGAACGCCCTAAGCCTCCAAGCGGACGTGCATTTTTACGAAGTAAATATCTTGGATAAAAAAGCATGGAAACCCCTGCCTAAGTTCGACCTCATCGTGAGCAACCCGCCTTATGTGACGCAGGACGAGCGCCCCATTTTGCCCAAAAACGTGATTGATTACGAGCCGCACCTGGCCCTTTTTGCCGGCGGCAACGATGCCCAGCGGTTCGTGAAAAAGATTGCGGAATTTGGCAAGCAGCGCCTGAACCCCGGCGGCTGGCTGTTCTTGGAAACGAACGAGTTTTATGTGCCCATCTCCTCGGAGGTGTTGACCAAGCATGGCTATGTGGGCATCGAAACTAAAAAGGATTTGAACGGACGGGACAGGATGATTTGCGGAAGAAGAGGTATGAGGTATGAGGTATGAGGTATGAGGGATGCACTGCCATACCCCATACCTTCATACCTCATACCTCCTTACCCTCCTGCTTTTTTGGCTTTGCTATAGCCTTTTTCCAATAAGAAGGCTAGCACCTTGTCACGGTGGTCGCCTTGCAGGATTATCTCGCCGTCCTTTGCGGAGCCGCCGACGCCGCATTTGGTTTTCAGCGCTTTCGCCAATGTTTCCAATAACTCCTCGCTGCCCGTGAATCCCGAGATGAGGGTCACGTCCTTGCCCTTTCGCTGCTTGCGGTCGAGCCAGATTTTGAGGGGCTGCAGGTTGTTCGGCAGGTCTGATACCTCCTCTGGTTCCTCCGGATGGAAGCCAAAATCGGGGTTGGTGGAAAAGACGAAGCCGAACTGGTCGGGCTTTTTGTTCTTGCTCATTGGTGATGGATTTTGGGCAAAGTTACCATTACAACCTGAATCCAATTCTGAAGGATATCCCAATGCTCGGCCATACATCTGGGGCTGATTGCCGAAAGTTAAGGATAGGGAAAAAGAAGCTGCTTGGTTGGATGAATACTGCGGTGGTAGGCACGCCAATGAAATCTGGATAGCGGAACCGCATACCTGCAAACACCGCAAATTCCAAGGAAAACTTTCCCCAAGTTCTTGACTTGCCTCTTACAAGATGTATCGCATTGACAGTCTTGGAGTAATCATAATCAAACCTTTGAACTATGCCAGAGGCATCGCCGTCCAATTTAAAATCACCGTTAAGGTCCTTTTGTATGAACTGCCTTATCATAAACTGGAGCGCTAAAAAGTGTTTGCGATTGTTTGAAGAATGAAGATCGTAACGACGTACCTCAAACCGAAACTTGTAGCCAGTCAGCTTTCGCCCTGGGAGGTACTTGCCACCAAAAGTGATCAACGGGCCTCCTTCAGCGAATACCGACCATGTTGGAGAAAGGCTGTGATTGAATCCAATTAAGCAGGAAGGGGCAAATAAGTCATATAAATCGTTGACTGAAAGTGAAAGGACACGGGTTCGATGGTATTCCAATCCGATGTGGGATTGTGCATGCAATCTTCCAAAGCATCCAAAAAGCAATATGGTCAAAAGCACGTGTTTCATACTTGGTTCACTGCTTGTGATTAATGATTTCCCCCAGCAAATAAAGGTAGCTCATTTCCACGCTATTGGACATTTTTCACGCAACGCCGCAACGCATTCAACGATGAAAAAACAATGCGCTGAAAATCAATGCGTTGCGAACGTGGCGGCGTTGCGTGAAATAAAAATGTCCAGTAGCGTGCTCACTTCGACAACAAATTCGCCACCCATCTTCTGACGCCTGTTCCGCCCCGTGCGTTCGTCCAGATATTGAGCAGCACCCCGGCGACTACCAACAGGATGGCCAGCACGTTGCCGAGCGTCAAATGCTCGTGAAAGAAAAGGATGCCGAAAATGGTGGCGAAGATGGCTCCCAAGAAGTTGAGGCTCGACACCACGCCCACCTTTTCGCCCTGCAAGGCCAGCGTCAGATAGACCTGCCCGAAATGGGCGCAGGTGCCCGTGGCCAGCAGCAGCAGCCAGTCCCAGCCCTGTGGCATCTGGAAATTGAAAAGCGTGAACGCCCCACCGACCACGGTGCCGACCAATTGGAAATAGAAGACCACCACCAGCGGGTGTTCTTTGCCAGATAGGCTGCGCACCAGCACGTAGGCTACCCCCGACATTGCGGCAGCAAACAAACCAAGGCCCAGGTAGAGCCACGAAACCCGCTCATCGAAGCCCTTGAGCGCCGCTACGCCGAGGAACGACACGCCAAAGAACAGCCATTGCAAGGGCCGCATTTTTTCCTTCAAAAACAGCACCGCCAGCAGCGCCGTGAAAATGGGGGAGGTATAACCGATGGTCACCGCCGATGCCAGCGGCATGTGTTGGATGGTGAGGAAGAAAAAATAGAGCGCCGTGGTGCCAGCCAGCCCCCTGCCCACCAGTTGCAGCGTGTGCGTTCCCTTGTAGGGGACTTTCACGTGCCGCAGCCAAAACACGCTGAACAGGATGGAAATGACGCATCGGAAGAACACGATTTCCATCGTCGGCAAGCCCTCCACGCCCTTGATGGTGGCGTTCATGATGGAGAAAAACACCACCGCCCAGAACATGTGGACGACGCTGGGGGAGAAGATAGTGGATTTTTTTGCTGGTTCGATACTCGCTTTTTTCCATTTTGGCGAGCTTCCGCCAAATAGCCGCCAAAGGTAGGCCGTTGACCTGATTGGGCGACGAAAACATTCTCCCTTTACCCTCCCGCAAATTTTTTTTTCAAAAAAAACACATCTCAGGCAGCGAACAAAACTCGCCATGCGTATTGGTTCTGGTTTAAAGAAATAGGCGTTATTTACATGGAGGCGGCCCCGTTTACTCTCACTAGTCATGTAAACGACTTTAAGGGGCCGCCTTCATTTTTTTCC
>JANPLH010000030.1:0-10542 GCA_031426435.1 Saprospiraceae bacterium
GCCACAAATTAGCGGCAATCAGTCGCCGTGCCAAGGTGCTACTTTCAATTATACTGTCACACCAGTGGGTAGTCCCCCTCCGACTGGATATGTTTGGACAACGCCTGGCAATATACCATACAACGTAATAAATGCCACGACTATAGCCATCACTTGGCCTGCCAACTCAACAGGTGGAAACCTGTGTGTATCGGCAGAAAATGACTGTGGCCTTTCCACGCCTGCCTGCATTTCGATAACGCCACTTGCTGGCCCACCTGTGCCAGTACTTTCAGGGCCTTCTACGGTTTGTGCAAATAATCAAACACAGGTGTTTACAGTTACAAATGCGCCCCCATCAGGCGTAAACTATGCTTGGCAAGTTCCTGCTGGTGCAACCTTTACCGGTTCTGGTGCAAGCATCACAGTTAATTTTAGCAATGCAACCCCTGGTAGCGGCCAGGTATGCGTCACTCCATCCAATAATTGTGGAGCAGGCCAGCCAGTTTGCACGAACTTTACCATAACGGGAGTTCCATCTGTTCCCGACATGTCAGGTCCGACCACCGCTTGCTCAAATGGCGGAAATTATACTTATACAGTGAACAACCCGCCAGCTGGCGTCACTTATAATTGGACTGTGCCAGCTGGTGCCACTACCTCTGGTTCAACGAATGGGCCAACGCTCAATGTTAGTTTTACCAATGCCTCAAGTGGCCAGGTCTGTGTCACAGCTACCAATTCTTGCGGTACAAGTAACCAAGATTGCCAACCAGTACAAGTTACAGTTGCCCCAACAGGTACCATCAGTGGCTCCGGAGCAATCTGCCAAGGTAGTAACCAAATGGTCAACTTGACCATAACCCTGACGGGCGTGGGTCCCTGGGATGTTGCTTATGCGATCAATGGTGGAACCCCTACAAGTATAATAGTCCCGACTAGCCCCTACACACTTACTGTAAACCAGCCTGGCACCTATACACTTAACTCAGTTACGATTCAAGGAACTCCTTGTGTGGGTACTCCGCAGGGAACGGCTGTGGTAACGCAAAATCCATCGCCAGTAGCTACCTTGACCGGTTCTGGCTCAATCTGCGCCGGGAGCGGTCAGACTGTGCCACTTACTGTTAACCTGACTGGGCAGGCACCGTGGAATGTACAATGGACATTAAATGGTGCAGCACAAGCTCCCTTTCAAGTTTTAAGCAGCCCATATACCTGGAACCTTGGCGAGGCGCAAGTTGGGAATATTCAATTAGTGGATGTAGTAGATGGAAATGGTTGTGATGGGAGTGCAAGTGGATCTGCCTCAATTACCATTGAAACTGCACCAACGGTTTCTGGCATTTCAGCCGATTGCGAAGCAACCAATCAGTTTTTCACGGTAATATTTACCATAAACGGCGGTGATGCAAGTTCTTATTCTGTAACACCCGCAACCGGCACACTATCTGGCAATGTATTTACGAGTACGCCGATTCCATCTGGCAGTGGTTATTCTTTCGTAGTGACGGATGCTAATGATTGTGACCCAGTAACTGTCGCTCAAACTATTGTTTTATGCAATTGCGACACAGAAGTTGGAAGCATGGATCTGGCCTTGGTAGAGGTCTGTGGAAATGGTCCAACTGCGGTCCAATATGATACCACTGGGCAGTTTTTTGATGGTAACGATGCACTTGCCTTTGTGCTGCACAACGGTAGCGGCCTTTCAATTGTACCTCCAGTATTGAATACAACCACAAATCCTACGGCCAGCTTCAATGCATCAAACATGACGTATGGAACCACCTATTATCTTTCCGCTGTGGTAGGTGATGCAGGTGGCAATGGTGTGAACTTAAATGACCCCTGTTTGCAAGTAGCTCAAGGTACACCAATCGTATTTTATGAGGTTCCTACTGCTGTGCTTTCCAACCCCACTGAAATTTGCGAAGGCGAAACAGGTGAGATAACGGTAACATTTACTGGCGAAGGGCCATACAGCATTAGTTATGATGATGGAACTGGCAATATTCAAGCATTGAATGGCATTAATGGGCCAACTTATCAGTTAGCAGTTTCTCCAAACGCCACTACCACCTATTGTCTTACTGACATGGCTGACAATAATTGTATGGGTGCAGCAAGCGGATGCGCATTGGTGACTGTAAATACAGGTGTGGTCGTGGATAGTGTTGATGTAGTTTGCAACGCAACAAGTACTGCTTATACAGTTTCTGTCTATATCTCAGGGGGTGAACCAAGCTCCTATACAGTGACCGGTGCGCCAGGAACTTTGGTAGGCAATACTTTTACTTCCAACTCAATCCCTTCTGGTACCGGTTATTCTTTGGTTGTAGATGATGCCAATGGCTGTGACCCACAAACTGTCGCACAAACATTGGTGAACTGTAACTGTGCT
Source organism: Saprospiraceae bacterium (assembly GCA_031426435.1). Taxonomy (GTDB): domain Bacteria; phylum Bacteroidota; class Bacteroidia; order Chitinophagales; family Saprospiraceae; genus UBA6168. Next base: position 2,384 of record JANPLH010000030.1, read on the forward strand.
ACCAATGCTGGAAACATGTTGACCACATTGGTAAGTGAATGTGGCGATGGCCCAATATCGCTTGCTCCAGCTACTGGAACCAATCTTGATGGTGATGATATCATTCGATATGTGCTGCGCCCGGACAATTTTGCACTGGGAACCATCCTTGCTACCAATACCATTCCTGAGTTTAGTTTCATTCAAGGAACGATGACTTACGGAACAACCTATTATGTGTCAGCTATTGCAGGAAACAATGACGGCAACGGTAACCTTGACCTCAATGACCCGTGCCTTGATGTTTCGACTTCCACGCCAGTTGTTTTCAATGAAATACCAACTGCTGTTTTAGCTGACAATAAGTCCATTTGTTCAGGAGACAATACCACCATTGAAGTTATGCTAACAGGGGTCTCCCCTTGGACTGTTACCTATTTGCCATCTGGCATCGGTAGTTCGCCAGTTACGATTACCGCCAACACCAGTCCCTTTCAAATTCCTGTAAACCCAGCTACCAGCACAACCTATACGCTTGTAAGTGTAGAGAACAGTGCATGTACTGGAACCGTGAGTGGAACCGCATCGGTACAAGTCAATACCCCACCAACTATTGCCAACGTTATTGAAACTTGCGATCCTACCGGTCAAACATTTGTGGTTACCTTTCAAATTCAGGGAGGCGCCCCAGCAACTTATAGTGTCATGCCTCAAGGCACCATAACTGGGAATATGTACACAAGTACACCGCTGCCTGATGGTGCAACCTATACTTATGCAGTTGATGATGCTAACGGTTGCGGCCCAACGTCAATAACAGGAGCTTTTTCTTGCAATTGTGCCACCGAAGCTGGAACCATGTCAACTCTACTTGTCAAAGCTTGTGTTGATGGTTCAGTGACTGTTCCTGCTGCAACAGGTACCATGCTCGACCCAAATGATGTGCTTGTTTATTACTTGCATACTGGCAGCAGCAATAATTTGCAGAATGTGGTGACTTCAGGTGCGACACCAACTTTTAGTTTCAACCCAGCGACCATGACGCCCGGAACGACTTACTATATAAGTGCGGTCGCTGGCAATAACAATGGCAGTGGTGGTGTCGTGCTGCTAGATCCATGCTTGGATATTTCAGTAGGCACACCTGTGGTCTTCAATGCACTTCCTACCATTTCAATTGCTGGTTCAACAACCATTTGCGATGGAGAAACTGCAACCTTGACGCTGACAGTAACTGGCATCGGGCCATTCTCAGTGGTATATTCTGTAAATGGTACGCCCCAAGCACCTGCAACTATACCAGCCCCTGGCACTTTTCCCTTGCCTGGCATCACTACCACAACGACAGTCGAGTTAGTTTCTATTAACGACATAGGTTCGGGCTGTGACAATACTTCGAGCCAAACGGCAACTGTGACCGTGAATCCAAACGTAGGAGCTGGAACCTCCCTTGGCGACCTTGAATTCTGCGAAGGACTGGGGCAAGCTTTTGACCTTGACAACCAACTTTCAGGTGCGACAGCAGGTGGCCAGTGGACCGGAGGCCCAAGCGGCGGAGTAGTAGCTGGAGGCAATGTGAACCCAACAGGTTTTGCCTCCGGAAGTTTTGACTATACCTACACGGTGCAAGGCTCTGGCAACTGCCCAGATGACCAGATTACAATAAACTTGACCATCAATCCTGCACCAGACGCAGATGCTGGCCCAGACCAGTTGCTTACTTGCGATGAATTGGAAGCCAATCTGGGTGGGCCTAATACCACTGCTGGTGCTACTTACACTTGGACTGGTGGCAATGTTGACGACCCGAACTCTGCTACCACTATTACGACCGAGCCTGGCACTTATACCTTGACTGTAGAAAGCCTTGGTTGTGTGGCATCTGACGATGTAGTCATCAATCAGTCAGCTTCTGTGCCAAGCATGTCCATCGTTATTTCCGATGTTAGCTGCTTTGGCAACAATGACGGCTTCCTGCAAGTTGATTCAGTATGGGGTGGGGTAGAGCCATATATGTTCTCTTTGGACGGTGCACCCTTTGGATTAACATCTCAGTTTACTGGCCTCGGTGAAGGCTCGCATACCATTCAATTAATAGATGCAGGTGGTTGTGTGAGTGAATCTGCATTCAATGTTCAGGAACCAGATAGCGTCTCAGTTGAAATTGTCGGTAATTTTGAAGGCAATGACAATTTAGTAAATTTAGGAGATGAGCTTGTGCTTTCTATTATCTCAACGCCACCAAGTAGTGAACTGGATTCAATCATCTGGTCAACGCAGGGGATTGACAGTTGTCAGCATTGCCCATCTATAACTGTTGCTCCTACCCAGCAAACAACTTATACGGTGCTTGTTGACGAAGGCGGTTGCACTGCATCCGACAATATTACAGTAGTTGTTTTCAAAGATCGCCCAGTTTATGTTCCAAATGGCTTTTCGCCCAACGATGACGGCATCAACGACATATTTACCATTTACGGTGGAAAGAGCGTATCAAAAATCAAGTCGTTCCTTGTGTTCGACAGATGGGGTGAAACGGTATACCAATATTACAACTTTGTGCCTGGCGAACCAGCTGCAGGTTGGGATGGTAAACACCGTGACACCAAAATGCAACCAGCGGTTTTCACGTGGTTTGCAGAAGTGGAATTCACCGACGGTCGAGTTGAACTGTACAGAGGAGATGTCACTTTGGTTAGATGATTTTACCATTAGGATAGAAAAAGAAAAGGGGCTGGCGATGAATTCGCTGGCCCCTTTTTTATAAGCTATTGCGCTGGTACCAATTCTTTATTCAAAGCCATTTCTCTAATCAGCACAGCTACGTTCTTGCTGTGCTTCGCAATATCCTCCTTTTTCACATTGCGCTTAATTGCTGCATTGATAATCTCTTTGGCCTTTTTAGTATTTTTTTCTTTGATTAGATTATCTGCCTGTATGGCAATCAGGTTTGGATTGTTTACGTCAATTTCAAGCCCTTTTGTCACCAATATTCTGGTAGTGGCCACATCGCCTAAACGATTGCTTGCGGCGGCAGCTGTGATGTATTGTTGCTTTGTCAACTGCCTTGTTTCATTATTCACTTTGGTAGGCTCAACTATGCGCTCCAATCGCTTGATTTCCACATTGGTTTCCTCAATCGTTTTCCTAAGTTTTGGTTCAACTTCTGGTTTTACCTTCACTACTTTTTCAAAATCCTGCTTTGCTGCATAAAGTTGCTGCGATTGTTTGTACGCCCATCCCCTTGACATGAGCATTTCCGCATCCTCTGGCTGTTTTTTCAAAGCTACGGTCAAGTCTTCTATTGCTCCAATATAATCCCCACTTTCCATTCGGAGGTTGGCCCTATTGTTCCTGCCAAGCCAATAGTTTTTGTTGACATCCAGGCAAGTATCAAGCGCTGCTTTAGCCTTTTCAGGTTCACCTTTTGCAATGAAATTATCTGCCAAAATCATGTATTTCATCAGATTAGCTGCGGAGTCACCTTCAATATTGGCTGCGTTCATGGCATTGATGGCACCATCCGTGTCACCTTCCAAGTTTGCTATCATGCCAAACATCAACTTCAGCGTCGTTTCAACACCTTGTGTCAATTCCCCAGAAGAAGCTATGATGGAAAGCACCTTATCCGTCGAAACTGCCTGTTCGCCTTGCAGCGCCAAGTTTTCGTTTTGGCTCAACTTTGTAAATGGCACTTTGCCTTCCCTATCTTTGCCACCCAAATATTTGAAGCGGGTTTTCACGAAAGTTGTACCATCACTTCCTTTCTCAGCAAGTCCCCAAAGCACGAGGGTAGCCTTATTTACCGCTCCAATTTCTGAAGCTTCGTTGAAGTCGAGAAGCACTTTAGGAGCATATTTATCGCATTGTTGGAAATCAGAATTCTTCAATGACTCAATAGTGGCCGTAAACTCCTTTAACCTTCCCGTATAAAGCCCCTCTATTTGAAAATTATCCCCAGTTGGTTTGTAAAAAGGCATAATCAGGAAATTCTTGGCAGTAGTGTCGGGAAACTCAACCAAACATTCATCAACTGATTTTTCATCTCCCCCCAGCTTTTTCACCAATACCAGCACGGCAATGCTCAAAACCAGCAATGGTGCTCCAATGAAAAGCAGCCATTTGTTCGCCAAAATGGTTTGCTTCCAGGAAGGTTTAGCACTGAGCAAACCCGCAGGATTGAGCTTGTCTTTTTCGATAAGATCAAGTAGGTTGAAAAGCCCGTCCCTGACTTTCCCATAATTCAGTTCTGCGTTTTCAAAACTGATCGTTCGTTTGGCTTGGTCTTGCTTGGTCATGTAATATAGCGATGCAAGGTGCAAGAACTCCTTATGAAGCAAGGCGTATTCAGTTTTATTGGCCAAAAAGCCATCTACCATATCAAGTGCTTGGTCGGTATTGCCCTCGGCAACCAGTTCTTTTGCCTTAGCAATAAGTGTTGTTTTGTCCATTTTGACTGCTGATTTGAAGCGAAATTAGTGCAAACCAATGATTCATTCACTATTCTCATCATACTACAAAGCCAGTGGCGTCAAAATTGTTTGGTATTTTTGCCAAACCATTGAAACAAGTAACCTTAGCTTGACACTATACTTGCTGAACCTGCGTTTGATTCGGCAGAAATTGGCATCAATTTTCAACCTTGGTATTCAACAATCAATTCAATCAATGAAACATCGCTTTTACTTTTTCGGCACTACCTTCTTTCTGTTCAATATCCTGATATCCGACCATTTATTTGCACAAAAGTATAGCAATGAATTTCTTTCCATAGGGATTGGGGCCAAGGCACAAGGCATGGGTAATGCCGTCGTTGCCAGCGTTGATGACGTTACTGCTGGCTATTGGAATCCTGCGGGATTGGCAGGAATGGGCGCTGACAAAGGCCTACAAGTGGGCGCCATGCACTCAGAATGGTTTGCAGGTGTTGGCAAGTTCGATTACCTTGGAATGACGCTTCCTTTCGGCAGCACCAACCGCCGGATTGGCATTTCGCTCATCAGGTTTGGCATTGATGACATTCCAAACACCCTCAGCCTTTATGAGGATGATGGCTCAGTCAACTATGACAACATCGTATCATTCTCAGCAGCAGATTATGCTTTTATCGGCAGCTACGCACAACGGCTCAAAACAAAGGACGACCGGGATTTCTTCATTGGCGGCAACGCCAAAATCGTTCGGCGGGTAATTGGCAGCTTCGCCAACTCTTGGGGTTTTGGGATAGACCTCGGCGTTCAATACCGCATCGGCAAACTGAAACTTGGTGCCACTGCAAGGGATATCACTACTACTTTCAATGCTTGGCATGTAACTTTTACTGACAAGGAAAAAGACGTTCTGCTAAACACAGGCAATGAGTTACCTGACATCAATTCACTTGAAATAACCAAACCCCAAGTGTTGCTTGGAGCAGCATATGCCATCCAACTCAAGAAAATCAAACTCGTTCCAGAATTCAACATGGTGGCTACCACCGATGGAAAACGCAATACGTTGGTGTCTGCTGACCCCATCAGCCTCGACCCAAATATCGGAATGGAGGCCAGCTATAATGATTTCTTGTACTTGCGGGCTGGCATCGGCCAGTTCCAAAAAGAGCAGAACTTCGATGGGTCAGATTATCTAACCTCACGACCAGCACTGGGTATTGGCTTGCAATTGTACAGCCTCCGGGTTGATTATGCTTACACCAACCTTGGCGATTCTCAAAACCGCTACTCCCACGTCGTTTCATTGCAATTGGATTTGAAACCCAAGAAAAAATCGGTCAGCGGATTTTAATCCCACAGCCGCCGATGGAAACGGAGTAGGTGGTTGGAAGCATTTTCATCGTAGATTTCCAATTTGAGCATCTTTGCTTGGCGGGGGTGGTCTGCGAATAATATCTTTATCGGGTTATGGACATAGCCATTGTCCTCAAAAAGGCAAACCTGCCGATGCTTTCCAAGTGGCAATCGAAACATTTTAAGTTCTTCCGTATCCTTTGGCAAAGGCAACTCGCCATATCCTTCTTCCTTTAAAAATTGTCGAATCATTTCAAGGCTTTGCTCCAAAGTTGCGCCAGCAAAACAGGTTTGGAAGCAATATCCATCGCTGGTACCGCCATCGTAATCGCCTGCTTGTATCGGAAATGAAGTTCTGATGCTCATCGCTATTGGTTTTGGGGCAAAGGTAAGCCTGTAAATTGTTTAAAACAATTGTTTTTGATAAAAATCCTTTTTTATCAAACAAAAAATGTTTTCTTGCTTTTTATAAAAAAAATCTGAGCAAAGATTGTCGCCTATGTTGAAACCGCCGTACATTAAGCCATCAATTCAAAACATTTGACCTATGATGAATGAAAGGATTTCTTCGATAATGACAAAAAACGTGTCCAAGGTAAAACCTGAAGACTCCCTGGAAATCGTAAAGCATTTGCTTTTCGAAAAACATTTCCACCACCTGCCAGTTACCGATGACAATGGTCAATTGGTAGGAATTATTACTTCTTGGGACCTTATCAAGTCCAACAGACGATTTGAAGAGTACGGGGATTATAAAGTAAGTGATTTGATGACCCGCAAGATTGCAACGCTTGGCCCTAATGATTTAGTTGGAGCAGCCGCAATGGTCTTCCTCCGACATCTGTTTCACGCAGTGCCAATTGTTGACGATGATGGAAAGTTGGTGGGCATCGTGACTACTCACGACATCTTGAAGTACGAATTCAAGAAAGAGTATCCCGATGATGTGTTCGTGAAAGAAACGCATTGGGTAGAAGATTGAATCAGAAATCGGAAATTGGGAAATCATGAAATTGAGCTGCTTGGCAGTGACTAATCTCAAAATTTCTCAATTTCCAATTTCCTTTTCCCTGCCTCAATGGTTGCTGCCACTACGCCAAGCGGCAGGGCAACCAAAAATCCAACAAAAGTAAATAGCAGCAGGATGAAAACAGCACCATTGCCGATGGCAAGCATTCTGTTCTCATGCACAAAACTTACGCTTTCCCGATAGCGAAAACGCCTCTCCAAGGCAAAATCGAAATTGCCAAATCCAGCATAATAAGCCTGCAACATGAAAATCAACATTGTTGTAAACGGCGTGAACAAGGGTATCAGACCAATCAAAAGCAACAATAGCGTAGCCATCAACTCCCTCGTAATATTTCTCAGGGCAATCCTCAGCCCACGTGCAACGTCCGAAAGTATTTGAGCCAATGAAAACTTAGTGCTCACATCTTTTCCGAGCAATTGGCTTTCCACTTTCTCCGAAAGAATACTCAATATCGGGGAGGAGATGACCATTATCAGTTGTTTGAAAACGACCAAACTAATGACCAGCACCAATAAACCCCCAAATACCTTTGCAACAGCAGCGACAATGCTGCGACCCTTCTCCCAAGGCCAAAGGTTGTCGAGCAAGTCGCCAATATTGTCTGAAAGGGCCCAGGCAAGGCCAAAAACGCCGATTCCTACCAAAATAGAAAGGACGCCCGGAAGCAGCACATAAGCCCAAAGTCCATGCTTGTTCACGTGACTGATGGCTGTGCTGTAGGAAGTTGCGCCGTCAAGGAAATTCTTGAGCATGATTTCAAGTTTTTCTGGCAAATACGGGTAGTGAGGGTATTTCCCCAAAACATTTTCTACGGATAAAAAGCTTGTTTCGATTAACAAAAAAGGCGACCGATTTGGCCGCCTCTTTTGCTTATTTTTTCCGGCCTTTGACCACTTCTACTTCGGACTTCTTCTTCCGACGGGTCTTGAACAACTCCACCACTTCTTTATCCTTGATGAAGTTAAGGTCAACAAATGTTGTCGAAACGAACTTTTTGATGTCCTGATAGTCCCTGCCCCGCTTATCGGTGTAGAACCTCAGGGCTCGGGACACGTACTTCATGGACAAGTCCTTGACGTTCTGGTTGAACTGCTGGTTGGCGAAAATATTGATATAAACAGTGTATATTTTGGACAGCTCGAACAGCTCATGGTAGTCCCTGACTTCCAAGTTCTTGATGAGACGGGCGAGATAATGGTAGATGACCATCCGAACACATTCGTTGATAAGCGAGGTGCCTTCGTGGCGATTGTAGAAAGATTTGACAGCATCCATCGCCTCTTCCCGCACATAGCCTACACTATGTATAGAGTCCATCAACGCGTAATATTCCGTTAGTTCATCTTTGATAGAGGGGTCAA
>JANPLH010000031.1:0-10393 GCA_031426435.1 Saprospiraceae bacterium
TGTCCAAAAGGTTTTTTTGGTTACTTTTATGGTATGAAAATGCAGCTGCTACTCATCTTGCTTGTTTGCCACGGATTTAGGGGCGATGAAAAGGCTCAAGGCGTGCTCAACAATTGGTACGGCAGTCATTACCGGGTAATACCGCAGTCCAGTGGCCCACAGCCTATCATGGCACCTCCAATAAACAACAATTCCATACCGCTTCCGAACTACATCACTGCCTTTCCGAACCCGGCTAAAGAAAGCGTACAGTTCAACTATAGTTTGCCAAAAGGCATAGAACAAGCACAAGTATCCGTTTTCGACTTAAACGGGAGCTTGGTGGTTCGCCTTAACTTATTTGGCGCCATTGGCACTGTTGCCTGGGATACCAATGGCCAATCGGCAGGTATCTATTACTATATCGCCCGCATGGACGGCTTGGATGAAGCACCAAGGAAATTGGTTCTTATTAAATAAACCAAACAAAGGGAAAGCGGCGTTTTCCGCTTTCCCTTCTTTTTGCGATGAAAAAGCTATCAATCGTAATTTGCCTTTTACCATTTTTGCTGTCTGCACAAGTGACCTTTAATGTCCAATCCAATTTTGGATTTCCTTTTCTAAAGTTGACTAATGTGCTGCCTACTGATACTTGTTATTATGTAACTGGTGTGGTTACTGATACCGCTACAGGTCAAACCATACTTGGAAGTGTTTTAATGAAATTTAATTTGCTGGGCGATACGGTGTTTACAAAAAAACTTGTCATACCAGAAAAAAACTACTTTGTTTGGGGCTTAGGGCTGTTTCCTGCTTCCGACGGGTCTTTGATTTGTGCCGGCGAGTCATTAGACAGCATTTACAAGGTGTTCATTTTAAAATATTCATTGAACGGTGACACCCAGTACATCAGGGAATTTACCAGTCCAAATTATCCATTGGATGCTTTCGTCACTGCCAAGAGCCTCAATCTATATAACGACCAAGTAATACTGACTGGCACCTACCTTCCCGATACAGGCGAGGTGCAGTTGGATATTTATCTGAACTGGGCCGACCAGTCTGGGAACTTGGTCCAACAAAATACCTATGGCACTTCTATTTCAGACCAAATAGCTTCGACATTGTTTGATGGTTCAAATAATTCATTGATAATGGGAGGGAGCCGAACCAACAGCAACCTAACCTATCAGGGTTATACAAGCCATACGCACATATTTGGTGTGGACAGTCTTGGTAATAAACTGTGGGAATACCTTTCACCCCAAGGCCAGTTGAGGGATAGAGCCTATTCAATGGTGAAGACGCCGGATGGGGGGCTGGTGGCGGCAAGCGGCAAGGGTATTGAGCACTCCATCAATGCAAGCGTCAGCCAACTGCGTTGGCATGCCTATATTTTCAAATTGAACGCCAACCACCAACAAGTCTGGGGGAGGGAACTAAAGGGCACTCGGCAGACGGGCACTTCAGGATTTAGAAAAGTTGTGACCGCTACGGATGGCGCTGGCTTTGTCGCTTGTGGAAAAATCTTGGAAGACAAGTCAGATGCTCCTAACGAAGTGTTTGGAAGTTGGGTTGCCAAGGTTTCCAATCAGGGCGACAGCCTATGGGCAAGATATTACTCCATATTTGATGGCCATAGCAGAAGCCCAGACCCAATTGACTTTAAAGCTACGCCCGATGGAGGTTATATTGTCATAGGCCAAACTGACGAAGGCTTGGAAACCTTTGGCTGGTTGATGAAACTCGACTCCTTCGGCTGCCTCATCCCCGGCTGCAATTCCAACGATGGGCCAAACGCAACTATGGAGGAGCAACCTGAAATGAAGCTGGCCATCTATCCAAACCCTACTTCTGATTTCTTGAACTTCGAGCTACGGACGCCAAGGCTGTTGCAACGGGCCAGCTTCCGCATCGTGGATGCAACTGGCAAGGTCGTGAAAGAGTTCAAGAGTGATGCGCCGAGGGATACGTTTATCGTGCCTGTGCGGGATTGGGCGGCGGGGGTATACTTCCTGCAATACCTCGAAAACAACGAAGTCCGTGCCGTAGAGCGCTTTGTGGTAGGCCGATAAGAAAAAGCCCTGCCACTCATTTTCAGAATCGCAGGGCTTTTCCTCAAACCTTCATACCTCCATACCTTCATACCTCCAACCCTACTTCACCCTTTTCAAGCACCGCTTGCCTACCTTCACCGCCCGCCAATTGCTCAACATGCTCTCTGTGTTTTGGGCGTTCATCGTTGAAATGACATAGGTATAGGTTTTGCCCAAGGTAGCAGTTTCATCAAAGACTTCGATTTTCTGTTCGCCGTTCAGGCGTTGGACTTTGAAGATGTTTGCCGGGTTGTTGTAATCGCCGGGGAGCCGGTCCTCGAAGCGATAAACGACCAGGGTTTTGGCGTATTTATTTTTATTGTTCAAATGGCAAGTGATGCGCAATCCCTTCTTTTTCACCAACCTCGGCTTGTCAATCGTTGACGCATCGGATTGCGGGAGCTTCATGTGCGCATGTTCGGGGTGGAGCGCTGGAAGGCGATAATAGTTGTTGCGCAGCGAATCGGTGATGCCGTAAGGGTTTTTGCGCAGCGATGTGAAATTGTAGAAAACACTGCCATCAATACCCGCCGTGGAGCGGTTGAGGCGTATTTGTTTCGGGATTTCGAGGCCGTTGGTCCATGCGGGTTCTTGGTTCACACCAACTTTATAGACCGCATGGCCCGCATACACCGCCCGGCCAAAGGAATTGGCTTCCCACCATTTCAGCAGCACCTCGTAGTCGGCCACGGGGAAGCCGATATGCCAGTAGAGTTGCGGAGCGACGTAGTCCACCCAGCCCTTTTGGAGCCAGCCCCGCACGTCGGCGTAGAGGTCGTCGTAGGTGTTCACGCCCGCACGGGTAGCCGAGCCAAGCTTGGGGTCTTTGCTGACATTCCGCCAAACGCCGAAGGGACTCACGCCGAATTTCACTTCTGGCGCATTCAGCTTCACCATGCTGGAGACTTGCCCGATGAGCATGTCCACATTGTGCCGCCGCCAATCTTCGATGCTGACGAAACCGAGGCCGTATTTGGTGAAATCGGCGGTATCGGGCAGCAGTTCGCCCTGCGCTGGGTAGGGATAGTAATAGTCGTCGAAATGGATGCCGTCCACGTCGTAGTCCATCACGATTTCCGTGACGACCTCCGTGATATAATTGCGCACTTCCGGTATCGCCGGGTTGAAAAACAACTTGCCCGCATAGCGCATAAACCACTCTGGATGGTGCTTGTACGGGTGCATGTCTGATAGCGTGACGGTGTTGGTGTCCATGCTGGCACGGTAGGGGTTCAGCCATGCGTGGAACTCAAGGTTTCGCTTGTGCGCCTCTTCAATCATGTATTCCATTGGGTCAAAATCACTGTCCAACGGCTTGCCCTGCTTGCCCGTCAGGTACAGCGACCACGGCGAGATTTTGGAGCGATAAAAGGCATCGCCCGCTGGCCGCACTTGCGCCAGCACCGCATTGAAGCCTGCGTTTTGGAGCAGGTCAACGGTCTCCGTCCATTCGGCCATGAAGCGCTCTTTGGACAGCCCTTTTACCGAAGGAAAATCAATATTGGCGACCGTGGCGACCCATGCGCCCCGAAACTCCCGCTTGGGAGACACGGTTTGGCCTACGGCATTTTTGTTGAAGGATAAAAAGGCGGTGCAGAAAAGCACGGCCAGCAAGGCATTTCTCATGGTAATCTTGTTTGAAGCTATTGATTAAAAATCAGGCCACAAAGCTATTAAAAGGAACGGGGTAGGCAATGCCCTATTGCAGTTGGCAGTAAACAGTGGGCAGTTGGCAGTTAGGGAAGCGCCTGGAAGTCAACGTGTTTCAATTGACAAAAATGGTTGGTTAATTCATTCATAAAGCACCAGCCTATCTGACGCTTTATAATTACTAAACTTTTGAAGTTTATGCAACTCAGGGGTTGAAAACACCAAACATCCAATCTTAGCCGCATAGCGGCGAAATCTTTGTAGCTGAATTTAGATAAGCAAATGCTTCAAGGTGCAGCGCACCGCAATATTACGGTGCGCTGCACCTCAAAGCCACATGTACTGAAATCTACAAATTTTACGGTGCGCTGCACCTATTTCTAATTCCCAATTAGCATAGTTTAGTAATCGTGTAACGGCCGCTAATCATCCTCGTCTGTCAACTCCATTTTGGCTGCCGCCAATTCGCTGTGCGCATGTCGGTCACCTATTCGCTGCGCAATGGAGATGCCCGCCTTGTAGGTCGCTACTGCCTCGGCGGGCTGTTCAAGTGCCTCCTGCAATTTGCCAAGGTGGTAATAGACGCCGACATAATAGGGCGTAGTAGCCACGATTTTTTGGTAATGCGCCAAGGCAGCGTCCTTTTTGCCCAACTTTTCGTACTCCTTTGCCAAGGCAAACAACAGGAAGGCGTCGTCGGGTCGGTCAGTTTGGAACTGTAAGAGCTGTTCAAGGCGTTGGGAAGTTGTCATAATAAAGGTTGTGTGTCCTGAGGCAAAGCAGAACTAAGTTCCGGTTTACCGGGTGTAAAAATGCGTTATCGGAATGTCCACCGAAAAAATTATCCCAAAGCGCCAGGCATTCGTCGTCGTCACTTCGAGGCCGAGGTCGGGGTCAATCTTTCGGAGGTTCGGCCCCAGCTGCGCCCCGATGCCAATGGAGGTTGGGATATTGTTCCCAAAACCATAAATGAAATAGCCGCCGGGCGCCACAATGTTCTGAAATTTGAGTTCTGGAATCTGGGAGGTTTCATCGCTGAAACGGTAAGCGAAAACAGCGCCTACGTCAATCAATTGGGCGTAAAGGCTGAGGCTGCCCGCATTTTTCAAGCCCAGGTTGAAATCAATTCCAACTGGTGCCGATGGGGCTAATACGGTCTTGTTGTCAATGGCCGCATCCACTTCATTGTTGAAATCATTCTCCCGTCCCCAAGCCAATCCACCATATGAATTGAGCGAAATGCTCCAATCCGACTGCTTTTTCATGCGAGAGCTGCCAGGAGGCAAGGCAAACAGTTCAATGGCTTCGGCCATTTCTTCAGAAGTTCTTGCCTCGGCCATGGTTGCCATGAAGTTCACGTGGCGAAGGAATTCTTTTTTGAACTTGAAATCGTCCTTGTTGAGCAGTTCGGTGAGCACACGGGTCAGGTTGGCGACAGCCAGGGTGTAGCGCTCCTGCCTGATATTGAATTCCAAATCGAAAAACTGATGCAGCACAGTCAACAGTTTGTGCTCCAAGGTATCGGTTTGAGCCGATTGGGCATCCGTTTTTGGCTGTCCCGTTGGCTTGCCGTCTTCCACTTTCCAATCCGGTAAAATGATTTGCTGGCGCAGGTTTTTGGCCTGTTTCAGCATGTCAAAAACCTGTGTGGCAAATCGGAGGTATTCTTCGTTCAGGGCGATATTCGCCAAATCGGCACCTGCCACCAGTTCTTTGAACATGCGCTCCATATCCCTCGCATTTTGCACCAGCGAAACCAGGGCATTGCGCAGCGCAATGGGTGTTTGGGTCATGGTTCCCAATTTTCCGAGCGCCTCCCTGAAATCGGTGCCATTGCTGAATTGGAGGTCTTTGCCCCTTTCCCAAAGCAAACCGAGGTAAAGATAAACGTGTGAAATGTCCCGCATCTCCCGGCTGACTTCCTCTGGCGTCACCCATTCGGTATTGGCACCACGCTGCGACAGGCTATTGGTGAAAAGCCAAAGCATCCGCATGCTGGTAGCCATGTCACGCATGGCTTTTCTGGTTTTTTCATTGGAAATATCCTTCCAACGAATGCTGTCCTGAATGGAGGCCGCACCCGCCCAAAAGTCCAGTATTTGCAGGGGTTCTTGCGCATCATAAATCATTTGGGAAGTGCCTAAAAGGTCTTCCACCGCTATCTGCAATTCTGGTTTTTTCACAAATAGATAGTCCCTGGAATATTGCCGGAGGTTCATCGGCAGCACCTTCAAGTCTTTTTGAAAACTCACCCTCAACGACTCGATATATGCGTTGTAATTGTAGATTTCGGTACCGATGACATAGATTAAATCGAATGTGGCCGGGAAAAGGATTTGGTAGGTCGGCTCTTCGTCCATTTTTTTGCGCAAGCCCTCAAAAAATGCGGCGTTCAGTTCTTCCTTGGTTCGTTTTACGAGAAAAATGGCCAATCCATCGGCGAGTTTGGTGACGAAGTTGCCGCCAGAAAGACTGCCGTTGGTGGGAGTCTTTGACCCAGGTGTTCCACCCTCTGTGCTTGGCCGGAAGCTGGCCGGGAGCAAGCTTTTGCTCAACGACTGGGCATATTCGTGCAAGGAAATAAATGGGTTTCCTTTAAAGCAGCTGTCAAGCAATATGCGTTTCTTATTCCCCTCCTCAATGATTGCATCTGGGCAATAATTGGCGATGACAGCCAAAAATTCAGCGGTATCAATTTCCACAGATTCGTCCAACTCCAATCGCATTCGATTAGGGTTAAACTCAACGTATTCATTGAGCTTTTTGGCGTCGAGCCAGATGTTTTGGCTACTTGCCAAGGTGGAAAAAGCCAGAAACAAAAACAGGGTAAAAATGGTCGTGATGTACGTTTTCATTGGAATCGCATTTTGGCTGGATTTAGATAAAAACCTTAGTTTTTCATTTTCTTCAAATAAGCCACCACCGCCTTCCTTACATCGCTGCGCAAATCCTTGGTGTCGCTCTCTTTCGAAGTGTCCCAACTGGTGAAATTCTTTTGGTTGAAAAATTCCAGCCGGGCCTCTTTGCCTTCAAAAACATACTGGTTCACCCCTATCCGGTAGGTTTTCCCCGCTGAAAGCGGCTTGCCCGCTACCTTCCAAGCCTTGGTTGCCTCGTTGTATTCGATGCCATGCCATTGCAGGTAGCCGCCCTTGCCCTTGTTATCCATGCCAGCGTCCAAGGTTTTTTTCAGGATGCTGCCCTTCAGTTCCACCTCATACACTGCACCACCAAAAGGCAATGCCCGAAACACGTCCACGGCGGTGACATCGCCCGTCAATTGGTCGTCAATGCGGATGCTGCCACTGTTGAAGAACGCAGCATCCACGGGCTTTTTCGCTGCCGATGCGATACTCGCTGCGATGATACCGCCTAGGTTCGTCTGGGAGGTGCGCACCGATTTTTCGAGGCCGTCCAAAGGCGCTTTGGTCTTGTAAATGACCTCGTCGGGGTCGTCCACCACCTGCTTTATTTGCTGGGCCATCACCCCTTGCCACACCTGCACGATGGAGTCAACAAATGGTTGCGCTTCGATTTCATCGGTGATGGGCACAAGTTCGGAGGCCAAGTTGGTGGTCTTTGAATCGGGATAGTAGGTAAAGCGGTGTACCCAAACCGTTTTCGCATTGGCATCGGCCTTTGCGATGACCACATTGCCGATGCTGTCGAGGCTGTTCTCATGCTCATGGCCGCCCATGATAAGGGTGGTTTTGGGCAATATGGCCGCCATTTTCATGTCCTGTGCCAGTTCGAGGTGCGTCAAGCCAATGACCAAATCGCAGGATTGCACCAGCTCCAGGTAGGCTTTGGTTGCCTCGGCAAAGGGGTCTTCGTAATAGACCCAAGGCTGCTGGTTATCGCTCACGCAGGCGCTGTAAAAGCCAATTCGCACGGGTTTTCCAGTGGTGTAATTGTCAATTTCCCAAACATAAGTCTCTGGCACGAAGTACTTGAAATCATAGCTCAACTTGTGGAACGGCTCGATTTTATTGCCTGTTTTGTGCAAAACATTGGTGCCGAGCCATTCAAAATACGACTCGTTCAGCCGCTCCTGCAACTCCCCCTCCTTGATGTCGAACTCGTGGTTACCGAAGGCAACAAGGTTCACGCCCATTGCGTTCATCACCTCCACCATCTGCCTGCCCTTGATGGATTTGCCCTCGTATTTCATTGTGCCAAGCAAAGAAGGGCTGACAAAATCGCCCGCCAGTACCGTCAGGAGGTTGTAGTTCTCGCCCAATAATTGGTCCCTGACAGTGGCCACCCTTGCCATGCCGCCCACCTTGCCTTTTTCAAGGGGCGCTATTTCATAGACATCGTTCAATTGGAGGATGTTGAAGCTGATGGGCGTATTTTCGTCTATCGGATAGGGGTATTCCGTTGTGGGTTGGTCCGGAGTTGAACCACCCATGCCAAGCAGGCTGGCACAAGATGAAAGGGAAATTAACGCCCCAGTTCCGACGATGAAGGCAAAGTGTTTTTGTAAAATGGCAAGATTGTTTTTCATGTATCAGGTAGTTTGTAAACAGATGATTTTTACTTTTGGCTTTCTTCTTTAGGGGCCCCAATTTCTAATTTTATAATTTCCTAACCAATGCTTTGGCAACCATCCAGCGATTTCATCCAACAAACCCATTTGCGCCACTATTTCGATTGGTTGGCACAAAACTACAATTTGAAATTTCAAAACTACCATGATGCTTGGCAATGGTCGGTGGAAAATATTGAAGTCTTCTGGGAAAGCATTTGGAAATACTTCAAAGTCATCTCTCATACCCCTTACAAGCAGGTGTTGAAGGAGCGCAAAATGCCCGGTGCCGTCTGGTTTGAGGGCGCTACGCTCAACTACGCCGAGCATATCTTTAGACGGCCAACAGCCAACAGCCAACAGCCAACAGCCGATGAAGACACTGCCATCATTTTTTCCTCCGAAAGGCATGATTTGGTAGAAATCACTTGGGGCGAAATGCGCAGCCAAGTTGCCAGCATGGCCGCTTATTTGCGCAGCATCGGCATCCAAAAAGGCGACTGCGTGGCGGCCTATTTGCCCAATATCCCTGAAGCGACTTACGCCTTTTTGGCCTGTGCCAGCATCGGCGCAATTTGGTCGAGCTGCTCGCCGGACTTCGGAACCAACAGCATTGTTGACCGTTTTTCCCAAATAGAACCGAAGGTGCTTTTCGCTGCCGACGGCTATACCTACAACGGCAAGCCTTTCGATAAAATGCAGGTTGTCAATGAGTTGTGCGAGAAACTGCCGACAATAAAAACCGTCATCCTTGTAAATTACCTCAATCCTGGTGGCCTACAATTCACCAATCACCAATCACCAATCACCAATCACCAATCACCGTCAACCGTAGGTCGTCAACCGTCAACCGTTAATTGGAACAACATCTTACCCACCAACCAACCTCTCCAGTTTGAACCCCTACCCTTCGACCACCCCATCTACGTCCTTTACTCCAGCGGCACCACCGGGATGCCCAAGGCCATCACCCACTCCCACGGCGGCAACCTGCTGGAACACCTGAAATACCTTCATTTCCATAACGATGTACACCCCGGCGAGCGGTTCTTTTGGTTCAGCACCACGGGCTGGATGATGTGGAACTTCGTCAATGCCAGCCTATTGGCGGGAGCCACCATCGTCCTCTATGACGGCAGCCCCGGCTACCCTACCCTCGACCGCCTTTGGGACTTGGCCGAGAAAGCCCGCATCGCCCATTTCGGCACCAGCGCCCCCTACCTGAGCGCCTGCATGAAACAGGGCCTCGAACCCGGCAAGCAGCATGACCTCAGCGCATTGCGAAGCATCGGCAGCACGGGTTCTCCACTGCCGCCCGATGCCTTCCAATGGGTGTATGAACATGTGAAAAAAGACCTTTGGCTCAGCAGCATGGCGGGTGGCACCGATGTCTGCACGGCATGGGTCGGCGGCAATCCAATGGGGCCTGTTTACCTCGGTGAAATACAAGCCCGATGCCTCGGCGCTGCCATCGAATCGTGGGATGAACAAGGCCAGCCGCTGCAATCTGGCGTCGGGGAACTGGTGGTCACACTGCCCATGCCCTCCATGCCCGTCTTCTTCTGGGGCGACCACGACCATGAGAAATACCTCAGCAGCTACTTTGATACCTACCCCAACATCTGGCGGCATGGCGATTGGATTGAAATCACGGAACATGGCGGCATCATCATCTATGGCCGCTCCGACGCCACTTTGAACCGCCAAGGCGTCCGCATTGGCACAGCAGAAATTTACCGGGCTTTGGATAAAATTCCGGAAGTAAAAGATAGCATCATCGTCAACATCGAAATGGAGGGCGGCGGCGACTATATGCCCCTTTTTGTGCTCCTGCAAGCGGGGGAATCCATGACGGAGGAACTTAAAAAACGGATAAATCACACATTGCGCAGCGAATACTCACCCCGCCATGTGCCAGATGAAATCATCACCTGCCCGGACATCCCTTACACCATTAGCGGCAAGAAGATGGAGGCACCCGTGAAAAAAATCCTGATGGGAAAACCGCTGGACAAAGCAGCGAATTTGGATTCGATGCGGAACCCGGAGAGTTTGGCGTTTTTTCAGCAGTTTAAAAGATAACTGCGTTCTGGTCCACGCCACAATCTGCGCCGCTTTGTCATTGCCGAAGGCAAACTGC